>NZ_QWLE01000047.1:0-24881 GCF_009917365.1 Neglectibacter sp. X4
AGCATTAGTTTTACTGCCCTTTCTTTCCGAATTGTCCGTATTGAAACAGAAAACGGTGATACCGAGCTTCTCATCACTAACCTGGATTCAAAGTGCTTCCCGCCCGCCGCCTTAAAACGCCTCTACGCCATGCGTTGGGGGATCGAGACTTCCTTCCGCAGCCTGAAATACGCCGTTGGCCTCATCCATCTTCATGCCAAGAAGCCGAACCTCGTCCTTCAGGAGATTTTCGCCAGTTTTCTCATCTTTAACTTTACCCAGGCGTCTATCTGGACTGTAGATACCGCTAAAAACACATCTATGCCGCGTACCGCCAAATGCGCCTGATACCAGCGCTCCGCCGTATCAGCGCAGTAAACCTTGCTGAACTGTCGGACGCCGAGGCTGAATACTTTGGACTGGATATGGAGCAGTACAAAGCTGCCACAGATGAAGATACCGATGACCACATGGCTCCATCCAGCACAGACGGCGATTATAGCCCTTCCAATCCTTGGGATGCACCTGGAATGAGTATATCAGATTTTCTATAGGTGTCCCGTTAGGGTAAACCCTAATGGAACTATGAAAAAGAGTTCCATTAGAGTTGGTTTTCGGGTTCTGGTACGTCCCAGACTGGAAGCCGACCCTAATGGGACTCTCACTTTTCTATGAGGGGGTTGAACATGAAGATCGGCTATATCAGGGTCAGCACACAGGAACAGAACACCATCCGGCAGGAAGTCTTGATGGAATCCTTGGATGTGGATGAGGTCTACATCGACCATATGAGTGGCAAGAACACCAACCGTCCAGAGCTGCAACGGATGATGGAGTACGTTCGCCGTGGGGATACCGTGATCGTGGAGAGTATCAGCCGCTTCGCCAGGAACACCCGTGACCTGTTGGAGCTGGTAGAGCGGTTGACTGCCAAAGGCGTTGAGTTTGTCAGCAAGAAAGAGGCTATTGACACCACTACTCCCACTGGAAAGTTCATGCTGACCATCTTCGGAGCCGTGGCAGAGCTGGAACGGGAGTACATCCTGCAACGTCAGCGAGAGGGTATTGCCATTGCCAAGGAACAGGGCCGATACATGGGGAGAAAGCCCACGCCAGCACCGGACTTTGATCGTGTGGTTGCACAATGGCGTAGTGGAGAGATCACAGCGGTTGAGGCCATGCGTACACTGAAAATGAGCAAGACTACCTTCTATCGGAGAGTGCAGCAAACTGCCAATAGCTTTGCACTGGGAAATCAGGTTAAGCCGTAGATGAACGTGAGGGACAAGGGATGGGGGCATACCCATCCTTTGTCCTTCACATTTATTTTTTGCAATCAACTCCTACAGGGATGTAAATCAAAACCTTAAAGGAGTTGAAGTCATGAGTAAATTCAAAATCAGCATTTTAAAGGCTTTCAAAGACAAGCTAATCGAGGCAGAAATGGAATCTATGGTTGACTCAGCAAGAACTTCTTGGACTGGCTTCAAATCTGTCTCAGGTCAGATCTGGGCAAAAGGTTTTCAAGGAAGTTCTTGGCTCAAATACATATTTTGAATGGGAAAAGCAGATTGACAACTGGGATTACTACTTTTACTACATCAAAGGGAAAGGTTCCAGACCATGTACCTGCTTCTGTCCATACCGTAATACCTGTCAACACGGGACAAACATCTTGTCAACTGTAAATCCCAAGTATCATCAAATTGAAAGAATTGATAACTGGGGTGTTCCCTTAGTTGATGTAGATGAAGCGTGGGAAGATTTCAGTGAGAAGTTCCGGGAAGCGGTAGCATCTGATGAACCAGGCTGGCATGTCATTAAAAGTCAAACCGCCCTCGGCAAGACCCAAGCATTGCTGGAATTTCTCAGGGATACCCCGCTCAGAGTATTGATTGCTGTTCCAACTAACAATCTGAAACGTGAGGTCTGCGAGCGAGCTAAGAAGATGGAGATAGAGGTAGTCACATCACCTTCATTGCATGAAATAAAGGACAACATTCCTGATGTTGTCTGGGATGAAATACAGGCTCTATACGATGTAGGCAAGTCGCCGATGCCTCGGATAGAGAAGGCGATTGCTGAGGATGATGTGGAGTGTGCAAAGGTATTCAAGAGATACAAACGTGAGCTTTCAGAATTCATTAACTCCGAGAGTCACGCTATCACTACGCATCGCCGCCTGACCAATATGGATGTAAGTAAGTACGATCTCGTCATAGTGGATGAAGATATTATCTACAGCACCGTCATTCCTAGCAGAGAGACAGTCTCTCTGTTAATGCTGAAGAAAGTGCGAAAGAAGTTAGCCGCCAGCGACCCGCTGGCAGCTAAGATCAGGAGAATTCTAAAGAAGGTCAAAGATTCAGAGTTCTTTACTTTAGATGAAATTGACTGGCGCAGAGAATATGCCGATATAAAGATGGCCGTCAATATACCGGCACTATGCTCTGCTGCATACTTCTGTTACCGTGCCGCTTCAAAGCAGGAGAACGACTTGACAGAGGATAGCATCACCTTTATCAAACCTGTTAAGTTTTATGCTAATAAGTATATTATGCTCTCAGCCACAGCAGATGAAACCATTTGTAATCTCTATTTCAATGAAGAGAATGTACGGTTCTATAACTGCAAAGAGGCCGCAAACACAGGGAATCTCAATCAATGCGGGGACAAGTCTATGGGCCGCAGCTCGATTCGCAAAGATCCATCCATCATCAAGCGTATCAAGCGGTGGACAAAGTTCGATTACACGATTTCTTTCAAGGAGTTCCATAAGCACTATGAGGGTGATCTGCATTTCGGCAACTGCGCGGGATGTGATATGCTAAAGGGTCAAAACATTGATGTTATAGGAACGCCGCATCAGCCAGAGTGGATATATAAGCTGTTTGCCTACTCGCTGGGATATGATGTCGATGATGATTTGAAGCCTGGCACTGTCGTTGTCCATAACGGGTTCCGGTTCCGATTCATGACATACGCTGATGAAACACTGAGAGCAATCCAGTTCTATATGATTGAATCCGAGCTGGAGCAAGCTGTAGGTAGGGCTAGATTGTTACGCTGTGATTGTACTGTCAATCTGTTCTCTGACTTTCCTCTAAAACAGGCTGAGCTAAAGGAATCCAAGTACGATACCGATGAAAACGATGAAGACTCAGAATCAACTTAGCTCCTACCTCCCTCTATAAATCACGTCATGTTAGATATGGTTAAGCTATAATACATCACTGGAAAACAGTGGCAGCGGTATACCACCACATACCACCGTTTGTACCGTATAGAAATAGTAATCGCCCGCAACTGTTCTGTAAGAAATATTTACAGAGGAGGCAAATTATAATGAACATAAATCAAGTATTTGAGCTGTCAATGCTGCTTGATGCAGATCACTTTCAAAAACTCATTGCCCGCAAGCGCAGTTGTTTGAAGGAGCTTGATGATGAATACCTTGACACATCCCTGACCGCAAAGAGCATCACCGTGATCTATCGGGACAGCAGATACAAAAAGAGGGTGCGACTGCTCGTCAATTCATCGTTAGTTACGGATGCCTCGTCCGACACGGACAAGATGCTTCGCAAGCTGGACAAACGTATCTCTGAATACTTCGACCACAAATATACGATGGATGACTTCACCCTGTCTGGCGTAACCCTTGCTGTGGACATCAATGTCGGCAGTCATGAAAAGGTATCAGACTACCTGAAAGTCATAAAGAGGGTTGGCAAGGTTAAAGGCTTTTCCTCCGTCAGCTATGATTGTTTTGATGAGAAGGTCAGCTTCTGTCTGAGCGGTAACAGCAACGACACGGATTTTCTTTTGTATGATTTGGAGAAAGCCACCATAGATCAACTACGGAATGCAGATGCAGGACGGAAGCAGCTACAATCAATGAGTGAACGGATCAAGGGTATCCTGCGGGCCGAGGTACGCCTGACAAAGCCAAAGGCCATCCGGAAATACGCAGATACAACCGATACATCCAGCCAGATTGTGGAGATGATGAAAAACAGCACCGATGCTTTCATGGATACGTTCGCACGGGTGGTTCCTTTTGGGGATTTCTACAAGATGGATGCCGCTGTCGAGATCGTCCGCAACGAAGTCAAGGACAGCATCATGCGGAGAAGGATGTTGGGGCTCTTGGCCCTGATCCCCGACAAGAAATCTCTGCACCTGGCTCAGAAAGCACTAAATTGCCGGGATGTGGAGAAGGTCATGATGGCCTTTATAAAGATCAATTTATCTCCTGTGACTATTAGTAAGCGGCACGATGTAAAGCACCTGGAAAACATCTATTCCTATTTCTTAAAATAATCATTGCCGTGAGGTTCAAATGCTGTTGACAAGCCTATCTTTTTGGTGTAAAGTAGACCCATCTTTTACAAACGGAGGGCATAAACATGGCCGGAAAGACAGCAGAGGAACGTATCGCGGTGATTGACGAGAAGATTGCTAAGAAGCAAGCAGAGATTGAAGCTCTGGAGGCTCAGAAACAAAAGCTTCTGCATCCCGTCAACATGAAAACGGTAATGGCAGCGGCGAAGGAAGCTGGGCTTACACCGGAAGAGATTGCAGAGAAGTTGGGATTAGAGGTCTAAAACAAGGAGTAATAGCGTGGGGCATCGTCGCCCCACGCTATTCTCACAATTATTTTCTCCATTCAAATTTTAATCTATAAGGAATAGTATTACAATCCAAAAATCAAGTTCTTCTTCTCTTGTGTTACCCCTCCTTTTTGGGGTGCTTTTTAAAATAATTTTTGAGGTAGTCTAAAAGTTCCATTTGAAAGCGCAATGGGAGATAGGAGAAGAGGAAGAAGAAGCCCCCTACAAGAAAGGATGGGCGCAATTATGGCAAAATGGAAAAACGGCATACCGGGATTTGCAGAATATGATGCTTATGAGTTGGCTCACAAAATTGAAGATTGTTATAAAAGACATAATGCTCCTGTTAAAATTCATAAAAGCGGTCCTATCCCTTTTTATGGGAACGGATATAAATTTGCAGTTAATTTGGAACAGAGCGAAGCAACCGTAGGAAAAATTGAGCGGCTAGTTGCCGATGTTCAATTTACATTGCACCTCCCTGCACTTAAAGCGATTAGAGAAAATGGTGTTCTTTATCTTGTTACATCTGGCAACGATGTAACCTTGAAAAATAATAATCTATTGCAGATTGTGAATAGCGAAAAATACAGATCAGCTTTTGAAAAAATGAAAATTGTGCACCCAGTTGGTATTAGTGAAAATGGAGAGGTAATGATTTGCGATCTGGAAGATTATCCTCATGCAATGGTAAGCGGGACAACGAAATCTGGCAAATCGACCGCATTAAAATGTCTGCTTGCAAGTTTACTAAAATATCCCCCTGATAAAATGAACTTTTTAATAGCTGATAGAGGTGTGGAATTAAATAGATTTCGTGGCTTACCACATCTCTCGGCTACAATTATACACACGCCTGAAGAATTGGCGTATGCACTTTTGCTTTTACATGATGAAATGGAGCGACGCAACAAGTTAATACAAGAGGATCAAAGGAATTTGTCTGTCCTCCCATATATTGTATGCATAGTCGATGAATTTCCGTGGTTTATTGATGCTATAAAGGGCAACAAACAGACTGAAAAAGTTGTAAAAGTAACCAATGATATTTTGCGTTTTGGAAGAAACACAAAGATTCATGTAGTTTTGTCAATTCACGATCCAAAGGACGATATTGCAATCATCGAAAAAAGCGATATTTCCGTCAGTTTGGTATTCCAGACTGCAAATGTCAGAAAGTCCATGAATGTTTTGGATGGTGCTGGTGCAGAAAAATTAAAAGGCAAGGGTGACATGAATTTTCGTCGTAACGGGGAAACGCATCACCTCCAGGGTGTTTATATAACGGATGAGGAAATTGATGGGCTAGTTCAATTTATTATTGAGCAGAGTGAATATGATAGTCAATTTCCGAGAGGTATATATGGATTTTCTATCTCTGATAAAGATATAGAAGCAAAAAGAGCAGAGATTGTTGAGTATATCTCAAATTTTTCAACAGAAATGGATGACAGCAATAAAGATGATGATAAAGATTTGAAATTCGTCAAAGTTGTCCTTTGGGTGCTGTCACAAACAAATGTATCCATTAACCGCATTCAGAAAGAATGCCACATTGCAAATAGCTATGCACAGGAGTTCTTTAATAAGCTACAATCCATTGGAATAATCGGTGACATCGCTGAAAAGGGCCGCCACAAAGTTACCCTCAAGTCAATTGGCGCGATACCGGATGAATTGAAAGATTTTTTATCTCGTCAAGGTATTACCGATGATGAGATTAGGGCGGCCATTGAAAAAAGAGAATCGACATGAGCAAATCACTCTTGGTTTCTCTATCAAATACAATTTAATTTGCACTATCTGTTCATTCTCAGCGAAGATGGAAATACATGAGTGCAGGAATCCTTTAGGTGTTCGCTGTAACTATGGCAATAATCTGATTGGCCGTATCAGCGTCTGTGTACTTCACCAGATAAGGGATAGTCAATGGGAAATTCTTCTTTTTTACCCCTGAGATGGTTCTAATGTCTGACCAATAGAAAGGTTTGCCTTGCCCTTTTAATCTCTGATATGCCCAAATGATCTTCCTGGCCCAGCTCTCAGGATATGGTTCTGTATACCTCTCGAAGATAGCTTTGCACCTCGGCATATTCTCTAACTGATGGCCCAGAAGATTCATCTCCCGGTATACGAGCCGTTCTGATACTCGTTCGGGCCTACCGTTCTCATTAGCTGTGCCATCATATACGCCTTGGACAACCTTCTCTAATATGGGCGCCATGTCTGTATCCAACTGAACCCAGTCTACCGGGGCGGCATCCTTCATGTAGTGGCTGTCCTGTTCCTGCTGAACCTGCTCCGGCGTCAGGGCAGGGGACGTTAATTTCTCTGGCTCCATGCCGAGGAAAAAGGCAATCTGACATACTACTGAAAAATCAGACCTGCTCCCCAGCAACACCTTCTGAATCTGGTACATACTCGCTATGTTATATAGCTCCATCTCTCTGTAGAACACATTCAGATCATCGGCAAGTTGCTTCGTGTATCTGCTCCTGCCTGATGGTTTCAAATACTTTGTCTGGCACATTCCATGATACAGAACGGAGCTGATAGGAGTATCATTCTCAAAGTCCATCGGTGCATCAAATATGGATTCCAAGTAGCTTGCAAACCGGATCATCCGAGGATCTTCCTCAAAGACAACCTTATCGCAGCCTATGCAATGTTCGGCGGGACAGAACGTGAAGCACTGTTCACTCTTAGCCGGAACACTGGATTCCACAAGCCTACACCTGTGCTTCGTACAGATGCCCATGTTTCGGATTTGATGCTTCCGATGCCAGTAGGTTTCACCGTATGTCTCCCTGTCCTCATTTACACATAGCGGGCAGAACCGCAAGTAGTGTTCCCCCTCAGACCGAGGGAGAACACAGAACAGGTGGTGTGCATCGCAGTTGTCATGCCCCAACCGATACAGGGCAGTCTTCTTTTGTTCCAACGGGATGAAGCGGGCATACTGGGGGTACATTGTATGTTCCAGCACCAGCTTGTCTAAGGGGTACATCTTTGCAATCTGCTCTATGGCCCCAGGATTGAGATTCCCGATAAACTCCTTGCTTGGATTGTCTGACCGCTTGCAATACAACTCCTGCATGGCTGATTTACTCGAAAAGAAACCAGAATGAACGTAACACCGACAGAACCAGCTATACACCAGTTCATCAGGATAGATGGCGGGAAAGTAGGAGATCATACCGCCACCTCCACCACTGGCAAATGATTCTTCAACAGCTCCACGATGTCAACGCCCTCGGATTTGGCCTGAGATACCAAACCTGCAATCGTAAACTCTCCATGATCTTCACCATCAGGAAGGCTCATACCCACAGTAGACACCTTCCGCTTGGTTTTGGAAGTCTGCTTCTTCTGCCGGGGCTGGATGAACCCATGTAGCAAAGATAGCCTTTGCTGATAGGCTTCGTTCAACGATTCCAGGTTTAGAACCTCTCTACCATTGAGAATGGCAATCTCCTGTGCATCGTGGATCAGGGACACCACCACCGATATGTTCCCGGAAGTATGTTCATAGAGCCACGTCATCACGGCATCGGTGATCTCCGTCCTCTGCTTCACATACTGGTAGGAATACAAGACTTCGCAGAACATCTTGAAGTCTTCTCCATACTCCATCACATCATACCGCAGGCCCAACGATCTCCGGGCAAGCTGCATAGCCTGTTCAAAGAACACAGCACTTTCAGGAGTACCTACCATACAGATTGAAATACCGCTGTTGTTGATAAGCTGAGTGAGCATCCCCACGAGACTCTTGCCATTCTTGCTGTTGCAGACATTCTGAATCTCATCCACCACCAGCAGCCCTATGTGGTTCAACGCCACCTGACTGACGCTGCCAATCAACATATCTGTGGTTGTCCTGGCCCGTAGCGCATTGGGATAATAGTTACCGCCGATTACTTCATCGACCTTCCGAAGTATCTCTAACAGCAACCCCTTTACCGAGGAATCAAAGGGACACTGGACGCAGATACAAGGGATAATCTTGGTGTGAGGATTCTCCACCTCAATAATTCGATTTTCTGTAATCAACGTGATTGCCCGACTGATAGCACTACTCTTACCGATGCCAGAGGCCCCTATGATCGTAAAGCTGTCGGAGCCACCCATGATACCGCTGTACTCTTGCTGCATGATGGCCTTGAAGTTCTGATTCTTCTGCTGGACTGCCAACTTCGTACCCTTCTTCTGGAGTGACCGCATCAAAGCAAGATAGAGCTTGCTATAGATTTCCAAGGACATCTGATTGGGAACATACACCCGGTAGAGGTCAGAGAGTGCCATGAGCCGCACCGGAGCATCAGCATCACAGATAGCAGAATCATACTCTGGCAACACTTCCAGGGCAGACAGCAACTCACTCCCAGACTTCATCGGTGGTAGAATACGGATAACATCAGACAGATTACTCATGGCTCATCCCCTCCTTCATGTAGTCCCGGTGGTTCTTGGTCTGCTCTCGTCTCCTGGTACTACGGATATTCTTCATGTGAACATCACCACGACCAGTACCACTACCCACAATGGCTTCTATATGCTGGGCAAGGTTGATCTGAGCCTGTAGATTGTCTCTGGCTGCACCTTTGGCAATGTCCCTCTGGCTGGTCTGTAGCTCCTGTACTGCTGTCAAATCCTTACCCTCAAATCTGGATTCGATGATGGAAAACTCGGTGTATGTACCATCCTCCAACACCCATACGGAGGTCACATTTTCTGGATTGTAGGCCACGGTTACATTACCGCCAGATAGATATTGTTCCGTATACCCCTCACAGTGATACCGCAGCTTGTTTACCTTCAATCCTGACCTGCTGAACTTACCCATAGTCCTCGGTAGCAATGTCAGCATCAACTCTATTTTCCCAATTCCAATGAGATTGGCCCCAATTTGGGATTTTCCCCAATTCCAGATTTGGGAAGCATAGGGCTTCACTTGGGCTGCTATCATGTTCTCAGTATAGGGGAAACTCTCAACAATTCGCTGAGAATTATAGTAGATGATACAGTGCAGCACGATCTTCTCAAAATCGGCCATGGTCAGACAGGCATCTTTCCGGTAGTCATGAGCACCACGCTCCTGATAGTCAGGCTCGATCACACCCTTGCCCTTCAAGTACTTCTTGTAACTGTCCTGTATCAGATCAAAGAACTTCTCCACCAGACCTTTCAACTCAGGTCTATAGGATGGAAGATTGACAACCTTAACACCCAGCTCTGCAATCTGCTCAAAGTTCCCTGATGTATACTCACTTCCCATATCGGTGACGAACATAGCTGGGAGCATATCACAGTCCCAGTCCTCTTTCTGGATGGAGATACCGAACTTTTCACACCAGCCAACCTTATCAGCAATGATGTTCAGCATTAGTCCTCGGAGACTGTAGACACCACCTTCCCACGAGAGAGAGTATCCACAACATAGGCCACTGTAGGCATCGACACAGGCCGTCAGAATCGGTCTACCTACCAGACTTCCAGTATCATTGACAAGGTAAATATCGCAGACAGTAGCATCCAGCATCCCCGTACCAACAGCAGGTGCAAACTCCTGTACCCCTTCACCAGTCAAGGGACGATTGTTCCTCTGGTAGTTCTTTAAGCCATCCCGGGAGATATAGAAATTCTGCATATTCTTGGTCTTGCGATAGAAGTACCGGAACTGGTAGTAGGACGGGTATTCCTCTGCCAGCACCCCCAGAGCATTACAATACTTCTCCTTGAGCATCATTGTGTAGGCCGTCATCAAGGATTGCTTCTTGGTGGTGTAGAAGAACTTATTCAACGCCCATCGCATATTCTTCTCGTCTTGGGTCAACGATCGGTCATCCTCCCTACGCCTGGGAGCAAGAGCAGTCACATCCATGTAGGCCAGATACAGACAGAGATAGCTTCTGATGGTCTGCTTCGACACCTCATGTTCCTCAGCCGCAGAGCAGATCAGCCGGGAGCGCATCCGATCATCAGCTACAAAGGACAGGATAGGAGCAATCATTGTGTACCTCTCGTACATGACCTTCCTCTGGTCTGCATCCAGAGCATCAACATCAGAAGGAGTAACACCCGTAACCTCGAACAGTTCAACACTGGTACACTTGGAGCAGGATTCCAATTCCGTAGCATCTACCCACACAGGCATCGTCCTCTTGATGCAGTCAATGACAAGAACCCTGTCACCCTGTACTTCCAGTACCCGGATGATACTGTTACCAGACCGGAGCAGGTCATACTTCTTCATCAATGACCACCCCCCAATCCGTGACCCCATGCCGTAGCCAGTAGTCCCTCGAAGCATCCAGCAGCTTCACCGTCAGCGGCTTCATCAGGAACTTCCGATAGACACACTCCCTGACCATCAGATCACCGTCTGCCTTGGTGCATACAAAGTCAGAGGTATATTCCCCAACCTCCAATCCATCCAGCAGGACATTACACCTGATCTCAACAACCTCATCACTGGCTTGCAGCAGGTCAGCATAGGCATACTGGATAGCATCATATGTCCTACACACTTCAGCACACTTACCCAACACCCGCTTCTCACATCGACCCTTGAAGTTCTTCTTCCTCATGTTGGTAATCCTCCCCTGTGGGAACACTCTGCCCCAGTTCCCCAAAAGCAGTCCCCAAAAATGAAGTCAACTCAATTTGGAGGAATTGGGGCCTGTGCTTTTGGGATAGCTGACTTGCTCAAAGCCCCTGTTTGCAAGGCTTTCAAGCCTGTTGCCATTTACCCAAAAACACGATTTGGGAATATCACCATGTCGTAGGGCAATGTGATTTATCCTGTTTGGGGCAAAGTAATTTATTCTCCCGGCCCTTGGGCCGGACACCCCTACTCCATGGTGATATAGTACAGAACGTTCCTAAAATCCTTGTGTTAAACAGGGAAAGGATAGTCCGAAGGACAAAAAAGTGACCCCCATCCGAAGGATGGCAGGTCACTTTTTTCTATGGCGTAGGCTAAGTGTTAGTGCCCTACACGGGCTAAATCACATTGCCCTACGACAAAAGAAAGAGAACTCCTACCTACTTTTGATAGCCGCCTGTGCTGCTGCCAGACGGGCAATGGGCACACGGTAGGGAGAGCAGGAAACATAGGTAAGGCCTACGTTGTGGCAGAACTCAATAGTGGTGGGATCGCCGCCATGCTCGCCGCAGATGCCCAGGATGATATCCTTGCGCACAGCCTTGCCCTTTTCAGCAGCCAGCTTCACCAACTGCCCCACACCCTCCTGGTCGAGGCGGGCAAAGGGATCGTTCTCATAGATCTTATTCTCATAGTAAGAGGTCAGGAACTTGCCAGCGTCGTCACGGCTGAAGCCGAAAGTCATCTGGGTCAGGTCATTGGTGCCAAAGCTGAAGAACTCGGCTTCCTCTGCGATCTTATCGGCCGTGAGGGCCGCGCGGGGGATCTCGATCATGGTGCCAACCTTGTACTTCATGTCAACGCCAGCCTCAGCAATGATCTTGTCCGCAGTCTCCACCACAGTCTTTTTAACAAACTTAAGCTCCTTCACTTCGCCTACCAGCGGGATCATGATTTCAGGCACCACGTTCCAGTCGGGATGGGCCTTGTTCACGTTGATGGCAGCCTTGATAACGGCTTCGGTCTGCATTTCAGCGATTTCAGGATAGGTGACAGCCAGACGGCAGCCACGATGGCCCATCATGGGGTTGAACTCGTGGAGGCCGGAGATAATGGCTTTAATATCCTCAACGCTCTTGCCCTGGGTCTGGGCCAGCAGCTCGATGTCCTTCTCCTCAGTGGGAACGAACTCGTGCAGAGGGGGATCCAGGAAGCGGATGTTCACGTGCTTGCCCTCGAGAGCCTCATACAGCTTCTCGAAGTCGCCCTGCTGCATAGGCTCCAGCTTAGCCAGAGCGGCCTTGCGCTGCTCTACAGTGTCAGAGCAGATCATCTCGCGGATGGCAGCGATGCGGTCAGGCTCGAAGAACATGTGCTCGGTACGGCACAGGCCGATGCCCTCAGCGCCAAATGCCACAGCCTGCTTGGCATCGGTGGGGGTGTCCGCATTGGTGCGCACCTGGAGGGTGCGGTACTTGTCGGACAGCTCCATGATACGGCCAAAGTAGCCGCCCTCAGTGGAGGCGGGCACAGTGGGAATGGCTTCGCCATAGATGTTGCCGGTGGTGCCGTCCAAGGAGATATAGTCGCCCTCTACATAGGTGCGGCCATTCAGCTCGAACTTCTTATTGGCTTCATCCATCTTGATAGCGCCGCAGCCGGATACGCAGCAGGTGCCCATGCCGCGGGCCACAACAGCAGCGTGGCTGGTCATGCCGCCGCGCACAGTGAGGATGCCCTGGGAGTAATGCATGCCCTCAATGTCCTCGGGGGAAGTCTCCAGGCGCACCAGCACAACCTTCTCGCCGGCTTTGCCCTGCTCCACAGCGTCCTCAGCGGTAAAGACGATCTTGCCGCAGGCAGCGCCGGGTGAGGCAGCCAGAGCGGTGGCTACAGGCGTGGCGGCCTTCAGGGCCTTGGGGTCAAACTGGGGATGGAGCAAAGCGTCCAGCGCCTTGGCTTCCAGCATCAGCAGGGCCTCTTCCTCTGTCTTCATGCCTTCGTCAATGAGGTCGCAGGCAATCTTGATAGCGGCGGCTGCGGTGCGCTTGCCGTTACGGGTCTGGAGCATAAAGAGCTTTTCGTGCTCTACGGTGAACTCCATGTCCTGCATGTCATGGTAGTGGTTCTCCAGGGTCTTGCAAACCTCCTGGAACTGCTTGAAGGCAGCGGGGAACTTCTCTTCCATCTGGGCAATGGGCATGGGGGTACGCACGCCAGCCACCACGTCTTCGCCCTGGGCATTGGTGAGGAACTCGCCCATGAGCTTCTTCTCGCCGGTGGCGGGGTCGCGGGTAAAGGCCACGCCTGTGCCGCAGTCGTCGCCCATGTTGCCAAAGGCCATCATCTGGACGTTAACGGCAGTGCCCCAGGAATAGGGGATTTCGTTCTGCATACGGTAGTAGTTGGCGCGGGGGTTGTCCCAGGAACGGAACACAGCCTTCACAGCGCCCATAAGCTGCTCTTTGGGGTCGGCGGGGAAGTCGGCGCCAATCTTCGCCTTATACTCAGCCTTAAACTGGTTTGCCAGCTCCTTCAGATCCTCAGCGGTCAGCTCGGTATCCTGGGTGACGCCCTTCTTTTCCTTCATCTCGTCGATGAGTTCCTCGAAGTACTTCTTGCCCACTTCCATAACCACGTCGGAATACATCTGGATAAAGCGGCGGTAGCAGTCATAGGCCCACCGGGGATTGCCGGAAGCCTTGGCCATATACTCTACAACTTCCTCGTTAAGGCCCAGGTTCAAAATGGTGTCCATCATGCCGGGCATGGACGCGCGGGCGCCGGAACGGACGGAAACCAGCAGGGGGTTCTCCTTATCACCGAACTTCTTGCCGGTGATTTCCTCCATCTTGCCCACATACTCCATGATTTCGGCCTGGATATCGTCATTAATCTTCCTGCCGTCCTCGTAATACTGGGTGCAGGCTTCGGTGCTGATGGTGAAGCCCTGGGGCACAGGCAGGCCCAGCTTGGTCATTTCCGCCAGGTTTGCGCCCTTGCCGCCAAGGAGCTCCCTCATGGAGCCGTCGCCTTCGCTGAACAGATACACATACTTGTGGCTCATTGGTATCAACCTCCATAATAATGTTCAACCGGACGTAAACCTCCGGGTGACAGCAATGCTAACCGTTTGGGCAGGACAACAAAGCCTGTCCTTACGGGCTGCTATCAGAATTATACCAAACAATCGCTGAAATTGCCAGTATAAATTGGGAAGATTTTGAAATATTTTTCTTTTTGGGCAGAAGTTTGGGGCGGTTTTCAAAAAAATGCGTCTATGCCCTGCTGCTGGAAAGCCTGCCGGTATGTTTTCAATTCCTCCGGGTGCAGGGCAGGCACGTCCTTATAGGCATAGTCCCGGCCCAGAAGGACATATTTCTGCTCCCCCAACTGATGGAAAGGCAGAAGCTGTACCCTTTTGGCCCCCGCTTCCAACAGACGGCGGCAGAAGCCAGCCGCATCGGAAAGGCTGTCATTATAGCCAGGGATAACGGGGATGCGGGGCAGCACCTCTTTCCCGGCGGCAATGGCCCATCGGAGGTTTTCCAGAATCAGGCGGTTGTCCGCCCCTGTGCCCTCCCTGTGCCGGGCGCTGTCCCAATGCTTCATGTCATAAAGGAAATAGTCTGTCTCTCCTGCTACGGACTGGAACACCCCGGGATCTGCAAAGCCGGTGGTTTCCAGGGCCGTATGGACGCCCTTCTGGCGGAGGGTCTGCAGCAGGGCCAGGGTGAAATCAGGCCACAATAAAGCTTCCCCGCCGGACAGGGTGACGCCCCCGCTGCTTTCCTCATAGAAGGGCTTGTCCTGCAGGCAGGCTTCCAGCACCTCCTCCAGGCAGGCGCGCCGCCCGCCCAGATCCTGGCCTGTCCCCAGCGCCCGCTCCTGGCTTTCAGGATTGGCGCACCAGCGGCAGCGCAAAGGGCATCCCTTAAAAAAGACTACGGTGCGGATGCCCGGGCCATCGTGCAGGCTGAACTTTTGTATGTTGCAGATGCTGGCTTCCATGTGCTTCCCCCTGCCTCAGGCTTTTTGGGCCTGTTGGGCGTATTCTCTTTTTCAGCTTACCACAGCTTCTGGAAAAAGGCAATATCTGAAAGCAAAAAAGTTGCGAATGAAATATCGCTGCTGTTCTGTAAGGAATCTGGGCGAAACTGGCTGGTTCTGTTGGTAGCGCTTCGGTGGCAGCAGGGGTATAATAGTAAACACACTTGAAAACCGGTATATTCCGATTTTCAAGCTGGGCGGCTGCGCCGCTTGGTTCAAAAGAAGCATACTACCTCTTTTGAACTGTGTTCACTATAATATGGTTTGTCAGGTAAGAAAAGCAATTTGAAAAAGCGGCAAGGAGGAAAAAACATGGGTTTAGGAACAAGCTTATACAGCGCTAGGAAAAGCAGGGGGCTGTCCCAGGAGGCAGTGGCGGAAAAGCTGGGTGTAAGCCGGCAGACCATCTCCAAGTGGGAAACAGATGAGACGCTGCCGGACATCCGGCAGTCTAAGCGGCTAGCGGTTTTGTACGGCAAGTCTTTGGACGAGCTGATTGAGTTCGATGTGGACATGCAGGAAATCCAGGACGCCATTGACAGGGCAGACAGCAAAGCCGCAGAAAGGGTGGACTGGACAAAGGCCTGGAGCCGGAAATACCCTGTACTGGCGCAGTATCAGGAAAAGGTGGATACGGGGTTCTATGCTGACGGGCTGCAGCGGCTGCTGGCAGATCTTCGGGAAAAATACGGCTACAGCAATTTGGACGCATTCCTGGTTCTCAAGGATATTCTGGGCACCCTTTGGAAGGAGGAGCAGGAGGCTTAGCTGGAAAAAATTCACAGGGAGCGGGGTACGGAAGGTTGAGAAAGGCCAGGGGACATGTTATAATATTATATGCAGCCGTTTCATATGGCGGCTATCCGGAGCGTATTTGCACAAGCTGAAGATGCTCTAAAAAGGAGGAACCCCGGTGGAGGACAAGCAAAAGACCCAACTATTTGAAAGCACGCCGGTGCCCAGGGCTGTGATAACCCTGGCAATCCCTACGGTGCTCAGTTCCCTGGTTATGGTGCTGTACAACCTGGCGGATACATACTTTGTAGGCATTTTAAACGATCCCATTCAAAACGCGGCTGTAACACTGGCAGGGCCTGTGCTGCTGGCCTTTAACGCGGTGAATAACCTTTTCGGCGTTGGCTCCTCCAGCATGATGAGCCGCGCCCTGGGGGCCAAGGACTTCGACACAGTACGGCGAAGCTCTGCCTTTGGGTTTTATCTGGCTCTGTTTTCCGGCATCCTCTTTTCCCTGCTGGTGGGAGTGTTCCAGCACCCCCTTTTAGGGCTGCTGGGCACCAACGGTGAGACTTATAACGCCACCCAGGAGTACATGCTGTGGACGGTTATCTGCGGCGCGGCCCCTGCCATTTTAAACGTGGTGATGGCCTACCTGGTGCGGGCAGAGGGGGAGTCCCTTCACGCCAGCATCGGCACCATGAGCGGCTGCATCCTCAACATCCTGCTGGATCCCGTTTTCATCCTGCCCTGGGGCTTTAATATGGGGGCGGCTGGGGCTGGCCTTGCCACCTTCCTTTCCAACTGCGCGGCCTGCCTCTATTTCTTTGTGCTGCTGTTTTACAAACGGGGCAAAACCTATGTGTGCGTCAACCCCAAAATGCTGTGCTTCCGCCGCTCCCTGGTGCTGGGGGTGTGCGGGGTAGGGGTGCCCGCCTCTATCCAGAACCTTCTGAACGTGACAGGCATGACGATTTTAAACAACTTTGCCTCTGTTTATGGCTCTGACGCGGTAGCGGCCATGGGCATTTCCCACAAGGTGCAGATGATTCCCATGCAGATAGCCATGGGGGTTTCCCAAGGCATTATGCCCCTTATCAGCTATAATTTTGCCAGCGGCAACACGCCCCGCATGAAAAAAACCTTCTTATTTACCGCCAGAGTTTCCCTTTCCTTCCTGGTTCTGGCTACAGCGGGCTTCTGCCTGTGGTCGGGGGAAATCACCTCCCTGTTTATGCAGCAGCAGTCCATCATCGACTATGGCAGGGAGTTTTTGCGGGCCATGTCCCTTTCCCTGCCTTTCCTCAGCATGGACTTCCTGGCAGTGGGAGTGTTCCAGGCCTGCGGCATGGGGTCAAAATCCCTGCTCTTTGCCATCCTGCGGAAAATCGTGCTGGAAATTCCGGCCCTGTTTATTCTGGATTGGCTTTTCCCCCTCTATGGCCTTGCCTGGGCGCAGGCCGCAGCGGAATTTATCCTTTCCATTGCTGCCATTGTGGTGCTGGTCCGGCTTTTTGCCAAGTTGGAAAAGCGGGACAGGCTGCGGGCAGAAAAAGACTAACGCTAAAAGCGGCCCGGAGGAAGCCTCCAGGCCGCTTTCGCATATATTCTTTATTTGTTTCCCTTCAGGATGGGGGAAATTTTCTTGTAAATGAGGAAGGTGATGGCCACGCTTAAAAGGCCTTTTATAAAGGTGAAGGGGACGTTAAACCACAACAGCGCCTGGAACAGGTTTTCCACTGCCGGGTTTATAAGCTGGTACAGGTTGAGGATGGCCTCCATGGGCATGAACACAGCATAGAAGGGGTAGGTGATGAAATAGTTGATAGGCAGGCTTAGAACCGCCATTGCCGCCGCTCCTACAAGGGAGCCTATCAGCGCCCCTTTGCGCCCGTTCAACTTTTTATACAGCAGGCCGGCAGGCAGGACAAAGGCGGCACCCAGCAGGAAATTGCACAGCTCCCCCACGCAGGAGGTGGTGGTAAACGGCAGATTCACCAGGTTTTTGATGAAGCACACTGCCACGCCGCTTACCGGGCCTAAGGCGAAAGAGGCGATTAGCGCCGGAAGCTCGGACAAGTCCAGCTTGATAAAGCTGGGCATCAGAGGCACGCTGAAGCTTATGAACATCAGCACTGCCGCCACAGCCCCCATTACGGCGGTGACCGCCAGCTTGCGCACGTCGATTTTTCTTGTGGTTTCCATCGTTCCGATCAGTCCTTTCAAGATTTTTGCAAAAGACCGAAGGCAGGGAAGGCATAAAAAAAGCCCCAACGCGCAAAAAAAGCGGTTCGGGGAAAAGCCGCCCGCAGGCGGCAGGGATTCTATACCCTCTTGTATCTTCTTTCATCCGGACTGTACCGTCGGTACCGGAATTGCACCGGTTCGGCGGGAGCGATTGCCTCCCGTTCGCAGACTGTAAGGATTGCCCTTTTCACTGCCGGTCAGGAATTTCACCTTGCCCCGAAGATCATTTGCTGGTATTATTATAGTATGGCGCACAGGCTTTGTCAAGCGGCTCTGCCCACGCTATTCTGTAAAGTCAATGTCGTACCGGGTACCCTGGGAAAATAGCACCCCTTCTTCCAGCCGCAGGCGGAGGATGCAGGTATTTTCATCGGAAAAATCATTGTGCCCGTTGTGGATCCAGGACGAGAAGGCTTTTTCCAGCTTCCCGGCTATTTCCCGGTTTTCCTCTTTGTGGAAATATCCCAGGTTTTCCCCTTTTCCCTGGGCGGTGAACCAGTCCCCCGCAATGGACACAGCAGGGTTTTCCTTTATCTGCCGCATTTTAGCGGAAAGCCCATAGGTTATCACATAAAAGGATCTGTTTTCGTAATAGGCGTTGACATACCGCACATAAGGCCTGCCCTGCCTTTCTGTGGCAAGGGCAATGACGGTATCCTTGCTAAAGCGCTCTGCCATAATGCTTTCTGTTTCCCGGCCCAGCTTTTCCATTTTGCAAAACCACCTTTCTCAATATTTTATAGTATACTTGTTTCTTCTTGCCTTTGCAAGGGATTGTTAAAAGTACCCCAAGGGGATGATAAGAGATGCAAATTTTTCAGAGACAGGAAATACAGGCCCTGGAGCAGGCCGGGGAGAAAGCCGGAATTTCCCTTTCCGCCATGATGGAGCAGGCAGGGCAGGCTCTGGCCTGGGAAGCGGAGAAGCGCCTGGGAAACTTACAGGGCAGGCCCATTGCCCTGCTGTGCGGCGCAGGGAACAACGGCGGCGATGGCTTTGTATGCGCCCGGGCGCTGACGGAAAAGGGGGCGGTTTGCACGGTGCTGCTGGTGCAGGGGGAGCCAAAAGCCCCTTTGTCCCGGAGCGCCTTCCTGGAAATGCCGGAGGCGGTTTCCTGCCTGTGTGCGGAACACCAACCCAGGGAATCGGAGCTGGCTCTGGCAACTGCCTGCTGCGTTATAGACTGCGTGTTCGGCTTTGGCTTCCGGGGGGATCTGGAGGGAGACGCCGCCCGCTTCCTGGCCCTTGCCAACACCCACGACTGCCTGCGCCTTGCCGCCGACCTGCCCAGCGGCGTGGAGTGCGACACAGGCCGGGCCAGCCGGAATACCTTTCAGGCACATGTGACAGTGGCCTTCACCGGGAAAAAGCCTGCCCACTGCTCCTACCCTGGCAAAGCTTTCTGCGGGGAAACAATGACGGCTTCTGTGGGCATCCCCCCTGCTTTGACGGATAGGGCGGAAACGGCTTTTTTCCAGCCGGACAGCGGTTTTTTCCAGGAAGCGCTGCCTCCTGTCTCTGCCCAGGCCAACAAAGGGGATTTGGGCAGGCTCCTTCTGGTGTGCGGAAGCTATGGCATGACAGGGGCCTGCATCATGGCAGCCCGGGGGGCTTTGCGCTGCGGGGTGGGATTGCTGCACATTGCCATAGACGCCCGGGCCTATCCCATTCTGGCTCAGGCTGTGCCAGAGGCTGTGTTTACGGTTCTGGACTTCTCCGTCCCCGGCTGGGAGGGAAAGCTGGAGGCTGCTCTGGAAAGCTGCTCTGCCTGCGTAATTGGCAGCGGGCTGGGAGAAAGCGCCGGCCTGCTGTGCCCTCCGGTTTTTTCCCATTTTGCCCAGGGGGGCAAGCCCCTGCTGCTGGACGCGGACGCCCTGAATTTCTGTGCCCGGCACCCGGGCGCCCTGAAGAAAATCGCAGCGCCGCTGGTCGTAACCCCTCATCCGGGAGAAATGGCCCGTTTGCTGGGGACAAGCATCCCCCAGGTGCAGGCGGATCGCCTTACCGCCGCCCTGGGCTTTGCCCAGGAAACCGGGGCAGTGACTGTACTGAAGGGAGCGGCTACAGTGACGGCTGAAAAGAGCGGCCAGGCCGCCATAAACCCCACAGGCAATTGGGGCATGGCAAAGGGCGGCTCTGGTGATGTGCTGGCAGGGAGTATCGGCGCTTTCCTGGCCCAGGGCATTTTGCCCTTCCAAAGCGCTGTGCTGGGAGTTTATCTTCATGGCCTTGCCGGGGATCTCTGCGCAGAGCGCTTCACCCCCCGGGCCATGCTGCCTACCGATCTGCCGGACATGCTGCCGGAAGCTTGGAAAGCGCTGCTCCCTTTGTGAAAGGGCAGTGTTCACATAATATAAGTAGCAATTTGCATATGGCTTGACGGTGCTTTTATTCCAAAGAACGGGATCATATTTATGTTCCCACCCACCAACAGGCAAGAAGCCTGTACCCGGATCAATTTCTTCCGCAAAAGGCTTTATTCCTTGATTGCCTTCCGGCGCATTATTAAGATGTCAAATTTGTTCCCGGTGAATCAACACGTAGAAGATTGTAAGCCAAAAAGCTACGATCTTCTTTCGGGATAGTCATATATTTTGTTTCCAACCATTCCATGACGTATCTTTGGCTTACATACATACTGTGATCTATAGGCAGAGTGTCAAACCATTTCCACCAGCTTTCTGGATCAGGTGCATCTTCTTGTACTGTCTGCTGAACTTTAGAATTTTTCTTCATTCGTTCAATGTATGCAACAACATCTGGATCCTCCACATATGTTACATTGAAATGAATTTCTCGGATAGTATCAATCCCTTCTGATACCTCATCAAACATTTCATAAGCATCTACCGCTGTTTCTTCGCTTGGAACTTCGGCAGCTACAGCGGGGATACAAAGGCAAAGCACCAAGAGTCCTGCTAAGATCATTTTTCCATACTTAAAGATTTTCATGCAACTCTCTCCTTTCATAATTTGAAAAACGAAGATGCGTATCTTTCAAAATTTACTATACAGTATTTTTACAATATTGTCAACTTATTTTGTGAATATTTTAATATAGGGTTTAAACTTGAAAACACACGCTCTTACTTCCCATAGCATAGTCGCTTGGTTTGAAAATATTGCTTTCAAGCTGCTGCTTTTACAAAATTGAGCAACGCATCGCCGGTAAGGGCTTTGCCGTCTTTATGATCGACCGCCCAATTACGCCAACGCAGTTCCTCCGGAATAATAGATGTGTATTTTTCATCGTAAAATTCCCAGACTTCCTCTTTGGCATCATAGACCTTCAGAAACAATATCCACACCATCTGCTCAATGCGCTGGGCATCGCTGTTTCAACTAATTGCGCCGACGGTTTTTATATTGCCCACAGCCTGGTTTTCCTTTTGCCAATTGTTTTGCAATGCAACAAATATCATATGAAGCCAGGCCTGTCAAGAGGCGTATTTGTAAAATATAGCGCAGGGGCTTCTCAAAAGGCTTTCAGGCTGATATACTTATAGATATCATAAAAACGGAAAGGAACGTGGACTGTATGAAGGTTTTGATGCTTAACGGCAGCCCCCATTTGCAGGGCAACACCTATATCGCCCTGCACGAGATGGAGAAAATTTTCCAGCAGGAGGGTGTGGAGACGGAAATCCTCCAGGTGGGCAGCAAGGATATCCGGGGGTGCATTGGCTGCCGGAAATGCGGGGAACTGGGAAAATGCGTGTTCAGCGATCTGGTGAACGAGACAGCCCAGAAGTTTGAAGTCTGCGACGGCCTGGTGGTGGGTAGCCCTGTGTATTACGCCTCCGCCAACGCCACGCTGGTGGCTTTCCTCACACGGCTGTTTTACAGCACCCGGTTTGACAAAACAATGAAGGTGGGGGCAAGCGTGGTTGCGGCCCGCAGAGGCGGCCTTTCCGCCGCCTTTGACGAACTGAACAAGTTCTTTACCATTTCCGGGATGCCTGTGGCTTCCGGCCAGTATTGGAACAGCATCCACGGGCAGACCCCCGGAGAGGCCGAGCAGGACAAGGAAGGCCTGCAGGGTATGCGTACCCTGGCCCGGAACATGGTGTTCCTCATGCGGGGCGTTGCTTTGGCAAAGGAGCAGTTTGGCCTGCCGGAGCGGGAGCCCTTTGAGCGGACAAATTTCGTGCGGTAAACGGGAAGGGAAAGAAGGAGGCTTCAAAAGGGACACTTCACATAAGGAAGTGTCCCTTGCGGTGTTCATAAGTATTTGCAATGACGGTTGGATATGATGAATTTGTAGGAAAATAAATATATTAATGAAGGATAACTACAATGAAATCATTGTTCGAACAATTCGGCGGTACATACCATAATGAAAGTGATTATTTAATTCCAAATCCTACACTTCCTAAGAGCGAAGAAAACGATATTGGTATTTATGGACAACAGCATTTGAGATACTTACAAGAGTACCTCAAACTGACTTATATTAATTTGCTTACAAACAGCGTTCTCAATGAATATCTGTCTGAGATTGATAATCAAGCCTGCGAAAGATTTTCTCAGATTATGGAACAAATGAAACAAGAGCAAGAAATCACCGAACAATTAAAAGAAGATAATCCCATTGAGTGGACAAGAAAGATGAATTGCATTAGACAACAAGTAGAATAAATTGTTTTAAATGAAGTGACTTATAACTAGTTTGAGGAGCGGTATTGGCAAAAGCTGATACCGCTATCCTTTTCAATCTATGGTGGAAAATTAAGGTTTCCATATGATATAATCTCAATATATAGCTTCTAAACAAACAAATAGACAATATAAGGAGTTGTGAAATATGGCAATCGACAGAATAAAAATTTGTAATTTTAAGAGCTACAAAGGAATATTTGAATTAAAACTTAATAAAGGTTTAAATATTTTAGTTGGAAATAATGAAACTGGAAAATCAACTATTTTAGAAGCCATACATTTGGCATTAACAGGTATGTATGGTGGTCGTAATATTCGCAATGAATTGTCATAATACCTTTTTAATAGGGAAGTGATTGCAGAATATATAGAATCAGTGAATAGAGGAACCCCATTATCTCCACCAGAAATCCTAATTGAAATATTTTTTGAGGGGTCATTATGTCCAGAGTTTGAAGGAAACAATAATACTGAGCGGTTAAATAAAGTTGAAGGACTTCAATTTAGAATTTTTTATAACGATAAATATAATGATAAACATGCTAAACTCATAGCATTAAAAAATCATCAAGCTTACCTATTGAATATTATGATGTTTCATGGATATCTTTCGCACGACAAGCAATAACGCTTGTTGCCGATTTTTCCGACATATACAAGCTGACAGGGCAGGACGAAGTATCTAAGACCTATTCCTTTCCAAAGTCTTTTGTCAGCTACCGTAAGCCGAGGGCAATCAGTACCGAGCAGAGGGAACGGGCAAGGCAGATGATGATTAAACGGAATAAGGTATAGGGTTAATCAAACTCAATGGAATTGTATTTGTGTTTGTGGTAAAATAGCATTGTTGAGCAAATCAACAAATATATGAGTGCGAGGAATGATTATATGAGATTGCTAATTTATGGAGCAGGTGTGATAGAAAGCATCATACATCAGCAGGAGTATTCTTGTGAGTGAGTATGACGGGCAGACCTACCGCCCTAAATACCATGAAGATTTAGTCCACAGTGAAATCTCTCTCCCACCCAACGCACCTAAAGAGTATGCAGACAGAGCCACCTTATGGAACGCTGTTGAACTGTCAGAGAAAGGGCAGAAATCACAGCTTGCAAGAATGCTGAAAGCGTCACTTCCCAACGAATGGAGTTATGAACTTGCGGAGGAAGTCGTGAGGGATTATGTGCAGAGGAATTTTGTTGATAAAGGAATGTGCGCTGACTGGGCGATACATGACAGCGAGAATGATAAAGGACAGCGCAATCTCCATATCCATGTTTTACTCACAATGCGCCCTCTCACTGAAAACGGGGAATGGGGAGCGAAACAGAAGAAAATCTATGACCTTGACGAAAACGGCGAAAAGATACCAGTGATTGATAAAAAGACAGGTCAGCAGAAAGTTGACAAGCAAACAGTGGAAAGCAGAGATACAGTCTTTGCAATCGGAATATGACAGTATCGGCAAGGAGCAGACCAAAACCGCCACAGAATTAGCTTATGCGGAAGTAATCAGCTACAACAGAAAGAACCTTGAAAGGGAGCTTCAGAACGAGAGCCGACAGCATAGCAGACAACAAAACAAGACTAAGCGGAGGGAGGAAGAAATTTAATGGAAATTCAATAGAAATATGGGTTTGATTGTGGTATTCTGTTAAAGGTACAAAATCGGAATTGATGGAGGATAGTGTTATGAATTTTTTATGTTTTGGCGATAAAAATAATAGGTCAATACTATTTATACATGGAATGGCTTCCACAGCAATGCTTTGCTATGAACCAATTTTAAAACATTTGGCAGATTATTATGTGATATTGGCAGAAGTGGATGGTCACAGTGAAAGAACAGATGAGCGACATCGTTTCCCTTCGTTTCGGTTCCGGTGGCTTTGCCGCCGTTCCCCGGAAGGGAATGGAATCGGTAATTGATCCGTCAGTAATTGATTTTTGGGTATTTAATTTCTCTATATTTATTTGCGTTGGATTTTCCG
>NZ_QWLE01000048.1:0-21846 GCF_009917365.1 Neglectibacter sp. X4
GGCAAGGTGAAACGGCAGATTAACCCCCGCCTGGAAATTTCCGGCATCCTCATCACCATGGCGGACATGCGCACGGCCTATTCCCGAGACATCGTGCAGATGCTGCGGCAGGCTTACGGGGACAAGCTGCGGATTTTTGATACCATCATCCCCCTGTCCATCCGGGCGGCGGAAACCAGCGCCGAGGGCAGGAGCATTTATCTTCATGATCCTAACGGCAGAGTGTCGGAGGCTTATATTGCCCTGACCCGCGAGGTGTCGGCATGAGGAACAGCGCGGCGAAAATCCAGATGACAGGATTCGACGATTTATTCGGCCCCTCTGCGGAGCCAGCGGGAGGACAATTTCAGGAAATCGCCCTGCTGGGGCTGGAGGAAAAGCATGGTTCAGGTAAGCTTTGAGGGGTTCCCACAAGTGCGGGAAACTCCGGCAGGGGATGGCATGGATTTAGAACACAAAGCCATATTACCCTTGCGGGAGGCGGCAAGGCTCAGTGAATTTCATACGGTTTCCGGCAGGTTTTTCCTGAAAGCCTGCTTCCAGCCCGAAAGGGCAAAGCGCATATAGACTTATTCTATCAGTATGGATGTGATTGGAATGCCAGCCAAAAAGAAAAAGCCCATGTCCCAAAAGGAAAGGGCCATGCGGGCGCAGGTGAAAAAGGATTTACAGGCACAGGGCCTTATCCCGCCTGACAAGCCCCGGCTGAACCGGAAGAAGTTTGCCAAAGAGGTGTGGGAGGAATTTGAAGCGTTGGACATGTACACAGCGGACTGCTATCTCCGGCGCGCCCTGGGCTGCATGGTGGGGCCGGAGATGCTGGAGGTTACGCCAGAGGAAGTGGGCGTGCTGAAACTGATGAAGCTGGCAGTGGAGTGGAAAAAGTTTTCCGACAGGCTCAGAGCGGAAGGCCGGGAGCAGTATACCCTGGGGGAGTTTGCGGAGGAAGTAGTAAACCCTGTTTTAAAGTTGTGAAAAAAATAGTAGCTATAAAGTGTTCTAACAACTTATAGCGGCTCAATATATAAAAATTCACTACTCTCTAATCGGGTCATATTATAACCACATTTATCTTTACCCAATTTGGCGAAGAAAACTATTCTCCCACCATAGGAATTGGAATCTTTCAGTTTTCCATCAATATATGAATAAACTATATTAGTTATATAAATCCGGCAAATAAAGGAATGTGATGACATACTTCTAAGAACCAGCTTATAACCGCCACTATATTTTTCCCATAATAAGTTAACATTTCCGTAAAACATTTTATAGCACATAAAATCCGAGTCGTGTAAAGTCACATCTATACGTTTTTGTGGGAGTCTCTGTAAGTTTTCATGAAGAGTGAGAAACCCAGGACGGGCCTACTTTTCAACATGAAAAAATATGGAAAACTCCGGGAAACGGCTTAAATACTAGGTTTTTTCGCGTAAAACTGCTTGAATGGAAGTGAAAATTTTGCAATCTCGCAAAATGGGATTGCAAAATTTTTTTGCCCGTTTGCGGCCCCAAAGTGGCCTGTGCGGCGTAAAGCTGCCAACCGTTCAAATTTGCCCTTTAGGAGCGTTTAAGGACGCACAAGAAATCTTTTAAGAAACCGCACAAACCCAGCATTGGCGCGGTTTAAGCGGCTTTTAAGAAAATAACAGCAGCCCTTTAAGCGAACGCATACAAACGCCGCTTAAAGGGCTTGTTTTTTTGCTTTTAAGGGCCTGTCCCCCGCAACACCCCCCGCAAGTAGCCGCCAGGGGGGCGCAACTGCCGAAAAGCCCAATAAAATCAAGGGATTGCGGCTATTTGTGTTTTTCCGAAAGCGAGGGTATACTTCCGGGCTACTTGCACCCCCTCCCTTCTTTTTGAAAGAAAAGTTAGGTTCCTTAAACGGTTCTGGAGAGGGCCAAAAAGGTACACCAAAAAGCGGTTAAAATTCCCGAAAAGTGGGATTCTGTCCCAAAACGCTCACAAGCCAAAAAGTTTGTGATATCTTTTATTTACTTGGTACAAATGTAGTTATTCGGGGATAAAAAAGCCTTTTGAAGCGCTCCAGCATAGCTTTCCATAGCAGCGTCCCTCGCCTGCTGGGGCCGTGTAGACGGATCAATATCCCCCTCAGCATCAAAGCAGACGTCTATACAGCGAGTGGTGGCCGCAAAGACGGCCTGGATCAGTTCCATAGCGACAGCCCGCTGGCTGGTGTCTTTTATGTTTAGAATATGGCCCAACTCCACCAATATATCAAAAGTTTCTTTCTGCTCCTGGGCGGTGCGCTTTTTTAACAGTTCATTTAGCCCAGCAAGCTGCTGGGGCAAGCTTTCCCGCACAGCTTCCATAATTTCAGCGTCCTCCCATGCGGCAGGCCGAGCGCGATCCGCGCTTTCGCCGCGCAGGTATGCCCCACTAACCTGGAAATAGTTTTCAAGCATAGTAAGGGCCTTTGAGTTTGGCTCTCGCCGACCGTTTTCATAACTAGAGATGCTATGAACAGATAGGCCAGTTGCATCCGCAAGTGCCTGCCTGCTAAGTTGTTGCGATTCACGCAGAGTTTTCAATCTTTCCGCAAAGGCCATAGAGAAACCCACCTTTTCTTTTTTCTATTGATTATATCAGAAAACTAGTACAGATGTACAGAGAAATTTTAAAAGCCCCTTGACTTGTACTTGCGTACATGGTATAATCATATGCGTACAGTAGTACACGAAAGGAGAGGCGTATATGTTTCTTGTTACCAACGTGCAGGAGTTGAAGCGGCGGCGAGAAGCTGCTGGCCTTAGTATGAAAGCCCTGTCAAAAAATGCTGGGCTGCCTGGTAATGCAGTCCTCAGAATCGAACGGGGAGAAACAAAGCGGATCAGCCACCTGCGGGCTAGGGAGATTGCCAGAGCCTTGGATTGTAGGGTGGAGGAAATTTTTACAGATGCAAAAGGAGCATAAGCCGAAACTGCCCCATAAGGGCAGTCCGCAGGGGATGACCGCCCTGCGCTGACGATGGCAGGTCACGAAAGACGGTGAAATAGTGAATCCTGTGTTAAGTGTTAAAGAGCTGGCTGACCTTAAGGGGTGCAGTCCGCAATGGATACGCAAGCTGGCTGGAGAGCAAAAGCTACAGGGCCAGAAGCGCCTAAACGCCGATGGCTCCCCGGAGTGGGTGTTCCCCCTCAAAAGCCTGGAACCCCACCTGCAGCTTAGATACTACAAGAATAAAGCCGCAGAAATGCCGGGGCTGGCTGAGTTTACCGAGGCCCTGCAAAAGCAAGGCAAGCCCTTTGACCATTACAGCGAGGACGAACGCCGGGAAATCATTTTCTGGCAGCAGATCCTGGAGGAGTGGCAATATTTTCGCAGCAGACCCGGTGCGGACTTAGAAACCCTGGATGACCGCTTTGTGGAGTATTGCAAGGTACAGCACCCCGATATCAGTATATCAGCGAAAACGCTTTACCGCAAGTGGAAGTTTCTAAAGGACAACAACCTGGATGGACTCATTGACAAGCGTGGCAAGGGCCGCAAGGGTAAAAGCAAGATCACCGAGGAAATGTGGCAGACCTTTCTAAGCTACTACCTGGACGAAGCCCAGCACCCCATCCAAAAGTGCTATGAATATACCCGGCTATACTTCCAGGAAACGGCCCCGGAGCTGGTAGCGGATATCCCCACCTATTCCACATTCTGGCGCAGGGTGCAGAACGATATACCCGAACCCATGGAAGTGTTGGGGCGGCAAGGTCAAAAGGCTTTCCGCGACCGCTGCGCCCCCTACATACATCGCATATATGAGGAAATGGCCAGCAACGAGTGGTGGGTGGCCGATAACCACACCTTTGACGTTATCACCCAGGGCGAGAACGGCCAGCTCCATCGTCTGTACCTTACGGCCTTCTTTGACGCCAGGAGCGGGATATATACCGGGTGCCACGTCACCACGGCCCCCAGCAGCCAGTCAACGCTCATCGCGCTGCGCAAGGGCATCTTGAAATACGGCATCCCGGAGAATATTTACGTTGACAATGGCCGCGAGTTCCTGACCCATGACATCGGCGGCCTGGGCCACCGAAAGAAGAAGCCCAAAAACGGTGAGGAGCGCTTTGAAGTGCCCCCAGTGTTCGAGCGGCTGGGCATCAACATGACTAACGCCATAGTCAGGAACGCCAAGGCGAAAATCATAGAGCGGCGCTTTAGGGACATAAAAGATCATCTTTCCCGCCTGTTTGAAACCTACACGGGCGGCAATGTGGTGGAGAAGCCAGAAAAGCTCAAGGGTGTGCTGAAAAACGGGGAGATACCCCTGGACGCCACTTTCATTGACACGGTGGAAACCCTGCTGGACTGGTACTTCAACCAGCAGCCCTATGGCGGCGAGGTGGCCGCAGACCACGGCAAGC
The DNA here is from genome assembly GCF_009917365.1 of Neglectibacter sp. X4. Lineage (NCBI taxonomy): Bacteria > Bacillati > Bacillota > Clostridia > Eubacteriales > Oscillospiraceae > Neglectibacter > Neglectibacter sp. X4. Next base: position 4,383 of record NZ_QWLE01000048.1, read on the forward strand.
CCCGCCAACAGGTCTACAATGAGAACCTGCACACCAAGCGGGTGGCCGGGGCCGAGGACTTAAACCTCATGCTCATGCGCAGCGTCAGGGTGCAGAAGGTCACCCAGCGCGGGGTGCATCTGGACATCGCGGGCCAGCGGCTGGACTACTGGAATGATGATTTTATCTTTAACTACATGGGCAAAAAGGTGTACTTCCGCTATGACCCGGACGATTTAAGCGCCGTGCGGGTGTATGACCTGGAAGACCGCTTTATTATGACGGTGCCGGTGGATAACACAGCGGTGCTCACCTACGGGGCCAGCAAGGAGGATGTTAAGGCCGCCATGGGCAAGGTACGGCGGCTGGAGCGCATTACCAAGGAGGCGCTGGAGGCCAGCACGGTGCAGGCTTTTGGCAAGCGCACGGCCCTGGAGCTGGTGCTGGAGCAGGCCCACGAGAACAAAATGGCCCGGATCATCCCGGAACCCCAGCCCAAGGTGCTGGAGCTGCAGAGGCCCCAGGAGGAGCCGCTGCTTAAGGCGGTGGGCGGGCCTGACCTGGATGTTATGAATAGAAACGCCATGAAACGAAATGGAGGAATCAGCGATGAGTAAGGTTTACAACAGCGCATTGCAGGCAAGGGTGGAGCAGTTTTTGCAGGACAGGCAGATCAGCCAGGCCAAGGCCGCGCCCCTTATGGGTATCAGCCAGACGGCCCTTTCCCAGTACCGCCGCAGTATGTACGACAACGGCGATATTTCAGCCCTGGAAAGCAAGCTGGAGGAATTCTTCAAGGCCCAGGATGAACAGGCCGCCAGCACCGAAAAGGCCCTGCCCTATAAGCCCATCCAGGACTATATCCCCACCTCCATTTCCGAGGACGTGTACAAGCTGATCCGTTACTGCCAGCTGGAAAAGGGCATGGTCATTATCCACGGGGACGCAGGCATCGGCAAGACCAAGGGCGCGGAAAAGTTCGTAAGGGACAACCCCACCAGCAGCGTGTACATACAGGCCACCCCCAGCATCGGCACCCTGGGCAACCTTTTGAAGATGCTGGCGCGGGCCTTGCGGGTGCCGGAAAGCCGCAGCAAGCTGGAGCTGGCCCTTTCCATCCGGGAGAAGTTGGAGGGCACAAACCGGGTGATCATTATTGACGAGGCCCAGCACCTGCAGCTGCGGGCGCTGGAGGAGATACGTACATGGACAGACCCCAACCCCATCACCGGGCAGCAGGGCGTGGGCATCGCGCTGATCGGCAACACCGAGACCTATACCCGCATGGTGGGCAAGCAGGAGGCCCGGTTTGCCCAGCTATTCTCCCGGATACGCATGAACCGCTTTTACAGCACCCATAAGGTCACAGCCGAGGACGTAAAAGCCCTTTTCCCAAAACTGTCCGAGGCTGGCCAGAAAAAGGAGGCCAGCTTCCTGCATGGTATCTGTCAAAGCAAGTGGGGCGTCCGGGGGGCGGTGAACGTCTATAACAATGCTGTAAACAACGAGGACATTTCCTATACGGGGCTTTATAACATGGCCCGCAACATGGGCATAGGCGTGGTATAAGGAGGGGTTTATGATTTTTAAGAAGGTTTTACCGCTGGTTTTGGCGGCGCTTGCAGGGCTTTTGGGCGGTATGTATATCCGGCTGGGCTTTGAGATTATAAAGGGCCGACCATTTTCCCCAGGCGGCGAGGTGTTGTTCCTCCCCCTGGTGGCGCTACTGATTTACCTGGGGTACAGCATAGGCAGGGCGGCGGCCACCCAGCGGGCCGCAGACGCCGCCTATAAGGCCGGATACCGGGACGGCTACCAGCAGGGATGCGTGGGCAGCCGCAAGGTTGAGGCAGGCCCTGCAGAACCTGCCAGGGCCTCCAATGAATAATCAAGGGGCTGTAAGCCCCGCCTTAATGCAGCTGCCTGTTGAGGCAACGGTCGCAAGCCCGTGTAAATGCAGAGCGAGGAAACGGAAAGGGGCGTGGGAATGGATCTGGAACATACAGCCATCATGCGCCTGCAGGAGGCGGCAAAGCTCAGCGAGTTCTATTACCAAAAGCCCCTGCTGCTGACCTACTCTGGCGGTAAAGACAGCGAGGTGTGCCTTGAGCTTTGCAGGCGGGCCGGGGTGCCATTTGAGGTTATTCATAATCATACTACGGCTGACGCTCCGGAAACCGTGTACCATGTGCGCAAGGTGTTTCGCAAGCTGGAGCTGGAGGGTGTTAAGTGTGAAATACTGCACCCCTTATACAAAGGCCATCTCACCTCCATGTGGGCCTTAATCATTAAGGAAATGTATCCTCCTACCAGAAAGGTTAGGTATTGTTGCCGTTATCTTAAAGAGCGAAAGAGGTATGGGCAGAGTATGAGGCCATGGAGCCCATCCGGCGGGAGGTTTTCCTCCTTGAGGCCATCGGCTGCATGGTGGGGCCGGATATGCGGGAGGTCACCCCGGAGGAGGTGGGGGTGCTTAAGCTGCTCAAGTTAGCGGTGGAAATGGACAAGTTTTCCCAGCAGCTCAAGGCAGAGGGCCGGGACACCTACACCCTGGGGGAGCTGTCCGATAAAGTTATCATGCCGGTTTTGAAGCTATAGGGGCCACGGCCCCGCCTTAATGCGGCTGCCCTTTGGGGCAACGGTCACAAGCCCGGATAGACGCAGAGTGAGGCAAACAACAAATCTTGGTTGGTATCTAGTACCCTTCTATGCCGATTCTCTATTATAAATAGTAGTTCCTTCTTTTTTCATAACATTATTTATTATATAATAAGGTGTGCAGGCAGTTTATAAATTTGCATTTCTTATGCTTTAACCATCTAGATATAGAAAACTCGGATAAGGCTACGTCTACCCGAGTTTTCTCATGACTTTTTCTGAAAGACTGGTTATGTCTCCAAACACCTCCTTCACAGATGTAGTAAGACCAAACCGTACTCATCCCTAGAGATAGGGTTTTCCTGTGTTGGTCTTATTATAACACCCTCATCTGCCGGGAGCTTCACTTAAAAACAGTCTAAAACAAAAAAGCGCGGCCCCTTGGAGGCCGCGCTCGTTTTGCTTTAGAAAGATTTGAACCCCTAATTAGGAATTGATAGCGGTAACAACGCCGGAGCCAACGGTGCGTCCACCCTCACGGATAGCGAAACGCAGGCCCTCTTCGATGGCGATGGGGGTAATCAGTTCCACGTCCATCACAACGTTGTCGCCGGGCATGCACATCTCGGTGCCTTCGGGCAGGGAGATAACGCCGGTAACGTCAGTGGTACGGAAATAGAACTGAGGACGATAGTTGTTGAAGAAGGGGGTATGACGGCCACCTTCATCCTTGGTCAGCACGTACACCTGGCCCTTGAACTTGGTGTGGGGGTTGATAGAGCCGGGCTTGGCCAGAACCTGGCCGCGCTCGATGTCAGTGCGCTGAATGCCGCGCAGCAGGACACCAATGTTGTCGCCAGCCTCAGCGTAATCCAGCAGCTTGCGGAACATTTCAATGCCGGTAACAACGGACTTGCGGGTTTCATCGTTGAGGCCAACGATCTCAACTTCCTCAGACATCTTGAGCTGGCCACGCTCCACACGGCCAGTAGCCACAGTGCCGCGGCCGGTGATGGTGAACACGTCCTCAACAGGCATCAGGAAAGGCAGGTCAGCCTTGCGCTCGGGAGTGGGGATATAGCTGTCAACAGCCTTCATCAGTTCCAGGATGGGAGCATAGGTCTCGTCAGAGGGATCCTTGCTGTCGCACTCCAGAGCTTTCAGGGCAGAACCCTTGATGATGGGGGTGTCGTCGCCAGGGAACTCGTACTCGCTGAGCAGGTCGCGGATTTCCATCTCAACCAGCTCCAGCAACTCCTCGTCGTCTACCTGATCGCACTTGTTCATGAACACAACAATGCTGGGTACGCCCACCTGACGGGCCAGCAGAATGTGCTCACGGGTCTGGGGCATGGGGCCGTCAGCAGCGGAAACCACCAGGATGCCGCCGTCCATCTGGGCAGCGCCAGTGATCATGTTCTTCACATAGTCGGCGTGGCCGGGGCAGTCCACATGGGCATAGTGACGTGCGTCAGTCTGATACTCCACGTGGGCGGTATTGATGGTGATGCCACGCTCCCGCTCTTCGGGGGCCTTGTCGATATTGGCGTAATCCATGAAGTCAGCGTCGCCCTTCATAGCCAGCACCTTGGTGATAGCAGCGGTCAAAGTGGTCTTGCCGTGGTCAACGTGGCCGATGGTGCCAATGTTGACATGGGGTTTATTTCTTTCAAATTTTGCCTTTGCCATTGGGATTTGCCTCCTTTTATTGAAACAAAATGCTTTTCTTGCTCTTATGGTTCATTGTACCAACAATGAACGGAAAAATCAAGAGATATTTTCCTTTATTCAGACTTTTTGCCCCGCTCCGTCATAATCTTCTCAGAAATGTTCTTGGGCACCTCCGCATAGTGGGCAGGCTCCATGGTATACTGGCCGCGGCCCTGGGTCTTGGACCGCATGTCTGTGGCATAACCGAACATTTCAGAAAGGGGCACTTCACTGTTCACCTGCTGTGCGCCGGGCAGGGCGTCCATGCCCAGAATCATGCCGCGGCGGGAGTTCAGGTCGCCGATAACGTCGCCCATATACTCCTCAGGAGTGATAACAGTTACCTTCATAATAGGCTCCATCAGCACAGGGTCAGCCTTGCGCATAGCCTCTTTGAAAGCCATGGAACCGGCAATCTTAAAGGCCATTTCAGAGGAGTCCACTTCATGGTAGGAACCGTCATACAGGCTTACCTTTACATCCACTACGTTGTAGCCAGCCAGCACACCAGCCAGCATAGCGCCCTGGATGCCCTGGTCAACAGCGGGGATATACTCCTTCGGGATCGAGCCGCCCACAATGTCATTGCTGAACACATAGCCTTCGCCGGGGTTCGGCTCAATGCGGATCTTAACGTGGCCATACTGGCCCTTACCGCCGGACTGCCGGGCATACTTGGTGTCTGCCGAAGCTTCCTTGCGGATGGTTTCCTTGTAAGCGACCTGGGGCTTGCCCACGTTTGCCTCCACCTTGAACTCGCGCAGAAGGCGGTCTACGATGATTTCCAGGTGCAGCTCGCCCATGCCGGCGATAATGGTCTGCCCGGTTTCCTCATCGGTGTAGGCCTTGAAGGTGGGGTCTTCCTCAGCAAGCTTTGCTAAGGCAATGCCCATCTTTTCCTGGCCAGCCTTGGTTTTCGGCTCAATAGCCACGCGGATAACGGGATCCGGGAACTCCATGGATTCCAGAATAACCGGGTGCTTTTCGTCGCACAGGGTGTCGCCGGTGGTGGTGTTCTTCAAACCCACAGCGGCGGCAATATCGCCTGCGTACACACGATCAATGTCCTTGCGGTCATTGGCGTGCATCTGCACAATGCGGCCCATGCGTTCGTTGTTATCCTTCACAGAGTTATACACTGTAGAGCCTGCTTCAATAGAACCGGAATACACCCTAAAGAAGCACAGCTTGCCCACATAGGGGTCTGAGGCAATCTTGAAAGCCAGAGCGGAGAAAGGCTCTTCGTCAGAAGAATTGCGCACCACTTCTTCTTCTGTGTCCGGATTCACGCCCTTAATAGCGGGCACGTCTGTGGGGGCGGGCATATAATCCACAATAGCGTCCAGAAGCTTCTGCACGCCCTTATTCTTATAGGAAGTGCCGCAGACAACGGGCACCATGTGGTTGGCAATGGTAGAATTGCGGATACAGGTCTTGATCTCCTCAATGGTGATCTCCTCTTCCGCCAAATACTTTTCCATCAGGGTGTCGTCAAGTTCCGCCACATGCTCCACCATTTCGGCCCGGTACTGCTGGGCTTTCTCCAGCATATCCGCAGGGATGTCCTCGCAGCGGATGTCCTTGCCCAAATCGTCATAATAGACATAGGCCTTCATTTCCACCAGGTCAATGATGCCCTTGAAGGTTTCCTCAGCCCCAATGGGAAGCTGGATAGGCACCGCGTTGCACTTTAAGCGATCCTTCATCATCTGCACAACCCGGTAGAAGTCCGCGCCCATAATATCCATCTTGTTGACATAGGCCATGCGGGGCACCTGGTATTCGTCAGCCTGCCGCCAAACGGTTTCAGACTGAGGCTCCACACCGCCCTTGGCGCAGAATACGGTAACAGAGCCGTCCAGCACGCGCAGGGAGCGCTGCACCTCCACAGTAAAGTCCACGTGGCCGGGGGTGTCAATGATGTTGATGCGGTTCTGCTTGCCGTTGCGGTCCGGCCAGAAGCAGGTGGTGGCGGCGGAAGTGATGGTAATGCCGCGCTCCTGTTCCTGGGCCATCCAGTCCATGGTGGCGGCGCCTTCATGGGTTTCGCCTATCTTGTAGTTGACGCCTGTGTAAAACAGGATGCGTTCTGTAGTAGTGGTTTTACCGGCATCAATGTGGGCCATGATGCCGATATTTCTGGTCAATTCAAGTGGTACCTGTCTGGCCATAATTTCCTCCTTCTCGTTACCATCTGTAATGGGCGAAGGCGCGGTTGGCCTCTGCCATCCTGTGGGTATCGTCACGCTTCTTGGCGGCGCCGCCGGCACCGTTCAACGCGTCGAGGATTTCTCCAGCCAGCCGCTCCCGCATCGTGCGCTCGCTGCGGGTGCGGGAATAGGTGGTGAGCCACCGAAGCCCCAGGGTCTGGCGGCGCTCAGGCCGCACCTCCATGGGCACCTGGTAGGTAGAGCCGCCTACGCGGCGGGACTTACACTCCAGGCTGGGCATTACGTTTTCCATCGCCTGCTCGAAAACCTCCAAAGGCTCCTTGCCGGTCTTTTCCTGCACGATTTCAAACGCGCCGTACACGATCTTCTGGGCAACGCCCTTCTTGCCGTCCAGCATCACGCTGTTGATAAGGCGGGTTACGAGCTTGGAATTATACATAGGATCGGGCAAAACATCGCGCTTTGCCACATTGCCTCTTCTTGGCATGATCTTCCCTCCTTCATAAAATGAATTCATCGGTACTCGAAAGCAAATACTCCCGTTCGGCCATGAGGCATATATATCATAAATGCCATTCCGCGTGTTAGTTTGCACGCGGCAGCCGTTAGGTATTCTTTGTCTTACGAAAAAATGGGCAAATCAGTAAGGGGAAGCTTACTTCTTCGCACCGGCCTTGGGCCGCTTGGCGCCATACTTGGAGCGGGCCTGCATACGCTTTGCCACGCCCTGGGCATCCAAGGTGCCGCGGATAATGTGGTAACGCACGCCAGGCAGGTCGCGCACGCGGCCGCCGCGGATCATCACCACGCTGTGCTCCTGCAGGTTGTGGCCCACACCGGGAATATAAGCGGTCACTTCAATGCCGTTGGAAAGACGCACACGGGCAATCTTCCGCAGGGCAGAGTTGGGCTTCTTCGGGGTCTGGGTTTTCACCGTGGTACACACACCGCGCTTCTGGGGGGAATCCTGATCGATAGCGCTGCGCTTCTTGGAGTTCCACCCTTTCAGCAGGGCAGGGGCCTTGCTCTTCTTTTCCGCAATGGAACGGCCGTTGTGGATAAGCTGGTTAAAGGTTGGCATATTTGCACCTCCTTGAGAAAAAATTTAATCTATGCGCAGGCGGAGGCGTGAGCCCCCGCTGGGCAAGCAAAGGAATAACAGGGAATACCACCCGGCAATTGGTTTTTTCGAGATTCTTAAGAACCTTTTTTTCAAAAAAGGTTCTTAAGCCGGAGGCAAAGGGCCGTTTGGGGCATGCACTCCCAAAAGGCCCTCAGCTTTGCATTATAACATCACCGTCTTGCCTGTGTCAAGCTTTTTCCCGGTTTTTTTACAGCAAACCGCTGACGCTCGGGGCCGGATCCTCCTGGGGCAGGCTGGAAAGGGCTTCATCCTCCTCCAGATCCCCCTCTTCGCCCTCCAGTTCCAAATCCATGTCAAAATCGTCATCCTCATCCTCCATGGAAAGATCTGCCTCCGGGACGGGAAGCTCCTGGGGTTCCGGCTCCGGCTCGGGGATGAAGTCAGGCTGGATTTCCACTTCGCTATAGCACTTCATGCCTGTGCCCGCAGGCACCAGCTTGCCGATAATCACGTTTTCCTTCAGGCCAATGAGGCTGTCCACCTTGCCCTTGATAGCAGCGTCGGTGAGCACTCTTGTGGTCTCCTGGAAAGAGGCGGCGGAGAGGAAAGAGTCCGTAGCCAGGGAGGCCTTGGTAATGCCCAGCAGCAGGGGGGTGTATATAGCTTCCCGCAGGCCTGTCTCGCCGTTTTCAATGCGGCGGCGTATTTCCTCGTTAGCAAGGAGCACTTCGTTCTTGTCCGCCAGATTGCTTACCAGCAGGCCTGTGTCTCCCGCGTCGTCCACCCGCACCTTGCGCAGCATCTGCCGCACAATAATTTCAATGTGCTTATCGTTGATGTCCACGCCCTGCATCCGGTATACCCGCTGCACTTCCTGGATAAGGTAGTCCTGCACCTCCTGGGTGCCGCTGATAGCCAGCACGTCGTGGGGGTTTACAGAGCCTTCGGTGATGCGCCTGCCCCGCTTGATATATTCCCCTTCCTTGACCGTCAGGCGGCTGCCGAAGGGAATGAGGTAGGAGCGGCTGTCCCCGGTTTCATCGTCCGTCACCACCACATGGCGGTTCTTCTTAATCTCTTCAAAGGTTACCTTGCCGTCAATCTCGTTGATAATGGCCACGTGCTTGGGCTTGCGGCCCTCAAACAATTCGTCGATACGGGGAAGGCCCTGGGTGATGTCCTCGGCGCTGGCCACGCCGCCGGTGTGGAAGGTGCGCATGGTAAGCTGGGTGCCCGGCTCGCCAATGGACTGGGCCGCGATAATGCCCACAGCCTCTCCCACCTGCACAGGCTTGCCGTTTGCCAAAGACGCGCCATAGCACTTCTTGCACACGCCGTTTCTGGCCCGGCAGTTTAACACCGAGCGGATTTTAATACGCTCTACCCCGTGGCCGGTGATAATATCTGCGTCGTTATCGTCCATAAGCTTATCTTTGGAAACCAGCACGTTCCCTTCCCCGTCGCAGAAGTCCTCCACCAGATAGCGGCCGATAAGGCGCTCGTGCAGCGGCTCGATAGACTCAGGGCCTGCGGTGATTTCAAAGACCTCAATGCCGTCATGGGTGCCGCAGTCATCCTCCCGGATGATAACCTCCTGGGAAACGTCCACCAGGCGGCGGGTCAGGTATCCAGAGTCGGCGGTGCGCAGGGCAGTGTCTGCCAGGCCCTTCCGGGCGCCGCGGGAGGAAATGAAGTATTCTAAAATGGTCAGGCCTTCGCGGTAGTTGGCCTTAATGGGAATTTCAATGGTTTTGCCGGAGGTGTTGGAGATGTTGCCCCGCATGCCCGCAAGCTGGTTCAGGTTCGAGATGCTGCCGCGGGCGCCGGAGTCCGCCATCATGAAGATGGGGTTATAGGGGTCAAGGCCCTTCTGCAGGGCAGTGGCCACGTCCCGGGTACACTTATCCCACACCTTCAGCACGCTCTGATAGCGCTCGTTTTCAGAGAGCAGGCCCTCGTTGTATTCATCGCGGATTTCGTCCACCTCAGCCTCGGCCTCAGCCAGCAGGCGCTTCTTGTCTGCCGGGATGGTGGCGTCGTTTACCGCCACAGTAATGCCGCTGATGGTGGAATATTTATAGCCCTGGGCCTTCATCTCGTCCAGCACCTCGGCAGTGCGCTCTGTGCCATGCACCCGGATGCACCGGTCGATAATCTGCCCAAGCTGCTTCTTGCCCACCAGGAAATCTACCTCAAACTTCAAGGCGTTTTCCGGCAGGCTGCGGTCTACATAGCCCAGGTCCTGGGGGATGGACTGGTTGAAGATCATGCGGCCCATGGTGGTTTCCACCATGCCGGTAACAGCTTCGCCGTTATATTCTACGGTGCGGCGCACCTGGATTTTGGCGTGAAGGCTGATAGCCTTGGCATCATAGGCCATCATGGCCTCGTCCATATTGCGGAACAGCTTGCCCTCGCCCGGCTCCCCGTCCTTGTCCAGGGTCAGGTAATAGGAACCCAGCACCATGTCCTGAGAAGGCACAGCCACAGGCCGCCCGTCAGAGGGCTTCAAGAGGTTGTTTGCCGCCAGCATCAGGAAACGGGCTTCTGCCTGGGCCTCAGCGGAGAGGGGCACATGCACAGCCATCTGGTCGCCGTCAAAGTCGGCGTTATAGGCGGTACATACCAGGGGGTGAAGCTTTAAAGCGCGGCCTTCCACCAGCACAGGCTCAAAGGCCTGGATACCCAGCCTGTGCAGGGTGGGGGCGCGGTTTAGCAGCACAGGGTGGTTCTTAATCACCACTTCCAGTGCGTCCCACACCTCGGAACGGGCGCGCTCCACAGACTTCCTTGCTGCCTTGATGTTGCCCACAGCCCCGGTTTCCACCAGCCGCTTCATGACAAAGGGTTTGAAAAGCTCCAGGGCCATTTCCTTGGGCAGGCCGCACTGATACATTTTCAGCTCCGGGCCTACCACGATAACAGAACGGCCGGAATAGTCCACGCGCTTGCCCAGAAGGTTCTGGCGGAAGCGCCCCTGCTTGCCCTTAAGCATGTCGGACAGGGACTTTAAGGGGCGGTTGTTGGGGCCTGTAACAGGCCTGCCCCGCCTGCCGTTGTCGATAAGCGCGTCCACAGCCTCCTGGAGCATCCGCTTCTCGTTGCGCACGATAATGTCAGGCGCGCCCAGCTCCAGAAGCCTTTTCAGGCGGTTGTTGCGGTTTATCACCCGGCGGTACAAATCATTTAAGTCGCTGGTGGCAAAGCGCCCGCCATCTAACTGCACCATGGGCCGGATATCCGGCGGGATTACCGGCACAGCGTTTAAAATCATCCACTCGGGCTTGTTGCCGGAAAGCCGGAAGGATTCCACCACCTCCAGCCGCTTTAAAAGCCGTACCCGCTTCTGGCCGTTGGCTGTTTCCAGCTCTTCCTTGAGATCCTTGGCAACCTGCTCCACGTCTATCTCGGAAAGCAGCCGCTGTACTGCCTCCGCACCCATGGACGCCTCAAAATCGTCCTCATATTTCTCCCGCAGATCCCGGTATTCTTTTTCAGTCAGGGTCTGGTTTTTAGAAAGCTCCCGCACGCTTCCCGGATCGGTTACAATATACATGGCAAAGTACAGCACCTTCTCCAGCACCCGGGGGGAGATGTCCAGAATCAGCCCCATGCGGGAGGGGATGCCCTTAAAATACCAGATGTGGGACACAGGAGCCGCCAGCTCAATGTGGCCCATGCGCTCCCTTCTCACCTTGGCCCGGGTGACTTCCACGCCGCAGCGGTCGCAGATCTTCCCCTTGTAGCGGATGCGCTTATACTTGCCGCAGTGGCACTCCCAGTCCTTGGTAGGCCCGAAAATGCGCTCGCAGAACAGGCCGTCCCGCTCGGGCTTTAAGGTGCGGTAGTTAATGGTTTCCGGCTTTTTCACCTCGCCGTGGGACCATTCCCGTATCTGATCTGGAGAAGCAAGGCCGATTTTAATAGACTCAAAAGTATTATACTCCATAGCTTATGCCCTCATCCTTTCTGCTTGCTGACTACAATAAATCGTCGTCCAGATTAAAATCGTCCTCCGTAAAGCCCATGTCCTCTTCTTCCTCTTCCTCGTCAAACAAAGGCTCTCCATTCTCGTCCTCCATGGAATACCCGTCCAGGTCATCTGCCACATTCTCCTCGTCGAACATGGGATCGCCCCGGTTCAGGCCCATATCATCGTCCTCGTCGAAGTTCTGCTTCAGGTCGATTTCCTCGTTGTCCTTATCCAGCACCTTGATGTCAAGGCCCAAAGACTGCAGCTCCTTAATCAGCACCTTGAAAGATTCCGGGATGCCCGGGGTGGGGATGTTCTGGCCCTTCACAATGGCCTCGTAGGTTTTCACGCGGCCCACCGTGTCGTCAGACTTCACCGTTAGGATTTCCTGCAGGGTGTATGCCGCGCCATAGGCCTCCAAGGCCCACACTTCCATCTCGCCGAAGCGCTGGCCGCCAAACTGGGCCTTGCCGCCCAGGGGCTGCTGGGTAACCAGGGAGTAAGGCCCGGTAGAGCGGGCATGAATCTTATCGTCTACCAGGTGGTGGAGCTTCAGGTAATACATATATCCCACTGTAACAGGGTTGTCGAAATATTCGCCGGTGCGCCCGTCCCGCAGCAGGAACTTGCCGTTCTCCTGCAGGCCGCCCATGCGGAAGGCTTCCCGGATGTCGGCCTCGTGGGCGCCGTCGAACACAGGGGTCATAATCTTCCAGCCCAGGGTTTTGGCTGCCATGCCCAGATGGACCTCCAGCACCTGGCCGATGTTCATGCGGCTGGGCACGCCCAGGGGGTTCAGCACAATGTCCAGGGGAGTGCCGTCAGGCAGGAAGGGCATTTCCTCCTCCGGCAGGATACGGGACACAACGCCCTTGTTGCCGTGGCGGCCTGCCATCTTGTCGCCCACGGAAATTTTCCGCTTCTGGGCAATGTAGCAGCGCACCACTTTGTTTACGCCAGGGGACAGCTCGTCGTGGCTGTTCTCCCGGGTGAACACTTTCACGTCCACCACCACGCCATATTCGCCATGAGGCACACGCAAAGAGGTGTCCCGCACTTCCCGGGCTTTTTCGCCAAAAATGGCCCGCAGCAGGCGCTCCTCAGCGGTAAGCTCTGTCTCGCCCTTAGGCGTGACCTTGCCCACCAGGATGTCCCCGGCCCGCACGTCCGCGCCCACCCGGATAATGCCCCGGTCGTCCAAATCCCGCAACAGCTCTTCGTTGACGTTGGGGATGTCCCGGGTGATTTCCTCCGGGCCAAGCTTTGTGTCCCGGGCCTCCATCTCATATTCCTCAATGTGGATGGAGGTGTATACGTCATTGCGCACAATCTTTTCATTTAAGAGGACAGCGTCCTCGTAGTTGTAGCCTTCCCAGGTCATAAAGCCGATGAGGGCGTTTTTGCCCAGGGCGATTTCCCCGTTCTTAATGGCGGGGCCGTCGGCAATCACGTCATCCTTCTCCACCCGGTCGCCTACAGACACCACAGGCACCTGGTTAATGCAGGTGCTCTGGTTGGAGCGCATGAACTTGATGATCTCGTAGTCATCGGTGTCGCCGTTGTCTGCCGTCACCCGCACCAGGCTGGCGCTGACAGACTTCACCACGCCGCCCCGTCTTGCCAGCACGCACACGCCGGAGTCCACCCCGGCCTTATATTCCATGCCTGTGCCTACAATGGGGCTTTCTGTCTTAATCAGGGGCACAGCCTGCTTCTGCATGTTGGAACCCATCAGGGCGCGGTTTGCGTCATCGTTTTCCAGGAAGGGGATCATGGCTGTGGCCACAGAAACCACCATCCGGGGGGAGATGTCCATATAGTCGGCCTGCCGGGCGTCCACCTCCACGAACTCGCTGCGGTGGCGGCCCACCACCTTGCTGTTGATAAAATGGCCCTCACTGTCTAAAGGCTCGTTGGCCTGAGCCACAATGAAATCGTCCTCCACGTCGGCGGTCATATAGTCCACGTCCTCTGTGACCCGCCCTGTTTCCTTGTCCACCCGGCGGAAAGGCGCCTCAATAAACCCGTATTCGTTAATGCGGGCAAAGGTGGCAAGATAAGAGATAAGGCCGATGTTGGGGCCTTCGGGGGTTTCAATGGGGCACATGCGGCCATAGTGGGTGTAGTGTACGTCCCGCACCTCAAAACTGGCGCGGTCACGGGAGAGGCCGCCGGGGCCAAGGGCAGACAGGCGGCGCTTATGGGTCAGCTCAGAAAGGGGGTTTGTCTGATCCATGAACTGGGAGAGGGGGGAGGAACCGAAAAACTCCTTGATAGCCGCCACCACAGGCCGGATGTTAATCAGGGAGTGGGGGGTAAGGGTTTCCAAATCCTGGGCCTGCAAAGTCATGCGCTCCCGGATAACCCGCTCCAAGCGGGAGAAGCCAATGCGGAACTGGTTCTGCAGAAGCTCGCCCACAGAGCGGATCCGCCGGTTGCCCAGATGGTCGATGTCATCGGTAACGCCCAGGCCCACAGCCAGGCAGTTCATATAGTTAATGGAAGCAAAAATATCGTCAATGGTGATGAAGTTGGGGATAAGCTCGCTGTGCCGGGCGCGCAGGGCAGCTTTCAAAGCCCTCTCGTCCTCCCCGGCGCTGTCCAGGATTTCCGCAAGCACCTTAAAGCATACGCGCTCGTTAATGCCGCAGGCTTCTTTGGCGTCAAAATCCACATACTTCTGGATGTCCACCATGCCGTTGGAGAGGATTTTAACCTCCTTGCCCTCCAGCAGCACCACAGCCTCCATAACGCCGGCATCGTCCAGCTTCTCCGCTAGCTCCCGGCTGACGGTTTCCCCGGCCTCTGCCAGCAGCTCCCCGGTAGAGGGATCGGCAATGGGCTGGGAAAGGGTCTGCCCGGTCAGGCGGCCCTCCAGGCGCAGCTTCTTATTATATTTATAGCGGCCCACCCGGCTGAGGTCATACCGCCGGGGGTCAAAGAACAGGCCGTTGATGTGGGCCTGGGCGCTTTCAATGGTGGGCGGTTCGCTGGGGCGCAGCTTCCGGTAGATCTCAAACAGGGCCTCCTCCATGGTCTTGCAGGTGTCCTTCTCCATGGTGGCCCGGATACGGTCGTCATCCCCGAACACATTGTAAATCTCCTGGTCAGTGCCCAGCCCTAAGCAGCGGATGAACACAGTGATGGGGATTTTCCGGTTCTTGTCAATGCGCACATAGAACACATCGTTTACGTCGTTTTCATACTCCAGCCACGCGCCCCGGTTCGGGATAATGGTGGAGGAGAACAGCTCCTTGCCGGAGCGGTCGTAGTCCATCTTGAAATACACGCCGGGGGAGCGCACAAGCTGGGAGACGATAACCCGCTCCGCGCCGTTTATCACAAAGGTGCCGCTCTGGGTCATCAGGGGGAAGTCTCCCATGAACACCTCAGACTCTTTGATTTCCCCGGTTTCCTTGTTGAGGAGCCGCGCCGTCACCCGCAGGGCCGCCGCATAGGTGGCATCCCGCTCCTTGCATTCCGTGACGCTGTAGTTGGGCTTGTCATCCAGCTTGTAGTCCACAAAGTCCAGCACCAGATTGTTGTTGAAATCCGTTATGCCGGAAACATCGTCGAAAACCTCCTTGAGGCCCTGCTTCAAAAACCACTCGTAAGAGTTTTTCTGAATCTCAATGAGGTTCGGCATTTTGAGAACCTCTTCGATTTTGGAAAAGCTCATGCGGGTGTTCTTGCCCAATTGTACCGGTTTCACATTCACCATTGGCGCAGCCACTCTCCATTCTTTACATATTCTGAAAGCCTTTACACCGGACTTTGTGGGGAAAATCCGGCCCGTATACCGCATTTAGTCTGGAAGCACCCGGCACAGTTTGCAAGTTTTCTCAAAACACTTGATTATTTTTGCATGATGTGCTATACTGGCATTGTGCCATAGGACAAGGCGCTCTTATTGATATTGATACATTATCTAAGTGTATATCATACAGAGGGACTTGTCAAGCCTTTTTTTGCATTTTTTCCGCCGCCTAGCGGCTTTTTTGTTTTTAGTTTTATAAGAAAAGGAGGCAGCGCCTATGAAAAAAATGTTCGCGCTCGTTCTGTCCGCCCTGCTCCTGTTTTCCATAGCGGCCCCGGCCTATGCCTCGGAAACAGGGGATGGCGTAATTGCCCACAGGGTATGGGCCGGAAACCCTGATGCCGCCGATTATTCCCTGCCGGACTGGGCCGTGGAATGCCTCCCTGTACAGGATCCTTCCTATGTGCCCACAGGCAAAACCCACCACCAAAAAGGCGATCATAGCAATGGCTGGTATGTCCAGGCAGAAGGCGTTTTGGGGGCCGCTGTGATAGACAGGAGTGGCAACGTCATAGAGGAACTGCCTGAGGTAAACGACGTTTGCCCCGACTGCCGCAAGGGGATCTGCTCCTCCGCGAACCTGGCGCTTTTGCGGGATGATACCGCCTCATCCCCTTTGGTCAGCGCCATTGTGTCCCCCATTTCCTCCCGCCTCTGCTTTATTCGCTGAAACCACGCAAAAAAGCCGTGCCTGCATGGGCACGGCTTTTTGCTGGGGTGAGATAACGTAACCGTTTTTGAATGGTACGCTATCTTGCCCCAGCATTTTGCTTTCAGCCCTAAACGACAACGCTTTTGACATCAGCGCCGATCTGCCTGAAATAAGAAACGCTTTCGGTGGGCTGGTCGCCGGTGTCTACCTTGCCCACGAAGCTGTAAAAGATTTCGATTTTGCGGGTGTTGGTGTTCTTGTCCAATTCGTAGACCAAAATGCGGTCGATAAACTCATGGACATTTTCATAGGTCAATTCGCTGATCTCCGTGTACCGGCGTACCAGGGCGACAAACCGCTTCACATCAGCACTACGCTCAGCGGCGGTGTCAAGCTCTTTCCGCAGTTCCGCCACCCGTTTCGTCAACGCCGCTTTCTCGTCCTCATAGCCGGAGGTCAGAAACACAAACTGTTCATTCGATAACCGGCCCAATGCGTTGTCCTCGTACAGTTTGCGGAATAAAAGGTTGATCTCGCCCAGCCGGGCCTCCGCCTTGTCAAGTTCCTTGCGCTGGTGGCCCAGCGCCTTTTTCATGGCCTGTTCACTGCACTCGGTAGCGGTCTGAATAAACTCCTGCTCATGTCCTTTCACATAGGACATAATACGCTGCAAGTCAGCCAAAACAAGTTCTTTCAAGACACTTTTGCGGATGTAATGTGTCGTGCAAAGAAAATCATTTCTGGCCCGGTTGCGGTAGTTGCCGCAGGTGTAAGCGTGTTTCCGCTCCGGCGTTCCGGCTCCTTTTTGGAGATACATTTTGTAGCCGCAATCTCCGCAGAATAGCAACCCGGAAAACAGGTCGATTTCATCAGACTTGGTAGGGCGGTGGCGGGTAGCGATGCGCTTTTGGGCAAGGGCAAAGGTTTCCTCGTCAATCAGCGGTTCATGCGTGTTGGGGAAGAAATACCGCTTGTCCTCCGCATTTTTCCGTGTCTTTTTGGACTTATAGGACACCTTGTAGGTTTTCGCCGTGATGGTATGGCCCAAATATTCCTGCCGGGCGAGAATGTCATACAGCGTCTTTTCAGGCCAGTTGTACCAGGCGTTCAGTTGGGGGCGGGGATGCTGGGTTCTTCCTGTTCGGCGGTAGCGGAGTTCTCCAACAGTCAAAATCTCGTTGTCCCGCAGCCAGTTTTGAATTTCACAGATACGGTCGCCCCGCACATACATGGCGAAAATCTGCTTGACAACATGGGCCGTTTCCGGGTCAGGAATGAGATGATTGCGGTCGTTCGGGTCTGCGATATACCCATAGGGGACTTCTCCGTTGACACGTTCGCCCCGCTGGGCCTTGGCCTGCTTCACCGCCCGGATTTTCTTGGACGTATCGCGGGCGTAAAATTCATTGAACACAGGTTATTGGGGAAAGGGAAAGCAAACAGGCAAAAATCCAGTATTCATGCGGGTTTGCGGCGAGAT
>NZ_QWLE01000049.1:0-19997 GCF_009917365.1 Neglectibacter sp. X4
CTGCACACTTCCTTTACTCCCTGGCGCACCTCAAGATATTTATGCTCCAGGTCAATGTCGCTATTGAGCAGGCCCAGCAGCTCCCCGGTACGCAGGCCGGTGTTCAGCATGAGGATGTAGGCCGCTGGCTGCTGGTATTTCGGCTTGCCGTTACTGAATTTACTGAACGCCTCAGCCTTGAATTTCTCTATTTCCTCTGGCGTGAACACTGTGACCGTTTCCTGTGTGGGCAGGTCTTCTTTGTTCTGCGCAGCCATGAAGTTTGACTTCTTTATCATGGGTACGCTGTTAATAGGGTTCTTTTGCAGGATTTCTTGCTGAGCCAGGTAGCGGAAATACTCGTTGAGGACGATGTACACTTTTTTGACTGTGGTGTAGGCGTAGCCCTGGTTCATCCAGTGATTCAGCACTTCCTTGAGGTCTGCGGCGGTTATGTCACCTACTACTTTCTCTCCTAGCAGAGGAAAAATCTGATGCGCTACGGTACATTCACAGCGGTCGTAGGTTGTGCGCTCCACCGAAGTAAACTTGAACACTTGGAGCCAGTGGGTCATGCTCTCTTTCAAAGTTTTTCGGGACTCATCTGACTCTTGCAAGGCATCGTTAAAGGCCGCAACGTAATCGGTCATTTTCTTGGTGACTTCTGCCTTGGTAGTACCGGAGAACGATTTGCGCTTGCGCTCCCCTTTCTCGTCCATATACCAAACTGTGCCGCCCCAGCGGTCGTCGGTTCTCTTAAAGGCTTTTCCATTCGTAAGCAGTTTCTTTTGTGCCATGCTTGTCGGCCTCCTTTCGTCAACAACACAACATACCACACCTTGCCGCGAAAGTCTACTAACATTTTTCTTACTTTTTCTGCCCTCCCGAAAAAGCTCTTTCTTTGTTTATGCGGCGCAAATTTTGAGCGCCGAGCAAAGCCATTCCAACTCCCCTTTAGGGGGCAGGGGGAGAGCCGGGAACTCCCGGCTCATGCGGACGGATGTATAGCCGGACGCTATGCTTGCCCTGCCCCATGGGCAGGTTATCTCGTGCATATTCTTGCCTAAAACTACCATTCATCCACCGACCCCTGATTTTCAGAAAGAAAAATCCCTCATTTTGCCCCGACGGTCGGCTCTGCCGTCCGATGTCTTCCGCGCGGTAGACCCCGCGCTTTAACCTGCTTGTCTTTTTGACGGCTTTCTGCACCCTTTGAGGCTGGATAATCTTTCATAGTCCTGCATACCTGCTCTTTATCTGGCCTGGCAACAGTTTACGGTAATTTGGTTATATTACGCTATTTTTATTTGGCTCAAAATAGCTTTTTGTGGTAAACTCATGCCTGCCAGCTAAAAGAATAACTGCCAGAATTCCCCACCGACCGTTGCTTTTATTCCCCTAAACGGTTATAATTTAAGTATACGCTTTCGCAGGATTACACACAGGCTGCGCTGGAGCTGGGAGGATACGCGCATGAAGAGAATTTTGATTATTGAGGACGACGAGGCGATTCGCGCTGGATTATGCCGGTCTTTGGCCTCTGATACGATGGAGGCGGTGGGCGCGGAGGACCTCGCCTCTGCCGCCCAGCGTATAAACGCTCAGCAGTTTGACCTGCTGCTCCTTGACTGCAACCTCCCCGATGGCAACGGCATCGACTTCTGCCGCGAACTCATGCGCAGAATGACAATCCCCGTGATTTTCCTCACCGTGCGGGATTCAGAGATCGACGAGGTAGCCGCCTTTCGTGCCGGAGCCTGCGACTATGTGAAAAAACCATTTTCTTTGATGGCACTTAGGGAACGCATTGCCGCTTTATTAGAGCGCACAGAAAAGCGAAGCGATTTGTATGCAGACCGACGGTACCGGTTCGATTTTGCGTCGTTGGATTTTTTTGTAGACGGCGAAAGAGTGTATCTCGGTTCCACGGAATATAAGCTGCTGGCGGTACTGGTGAAGAACGCGGGCAATGTGCTGTCTCGGGCGGCCCTGACCGACGCTCTCTGGGAGGGCGGCGAGGAACTGAACGAAAACGCCCTGTCCGTTACAGTCAGCCGCTTGCGGGGCCGGTTAGGTGAGAAAAGCATCAGTACCATTTACGGACTGGGCTATATGTGGGTAGGTGACAAAACATGACGTTGCTTTTCCTCGTTGTTTGGCTCATTCTGACAGTGGTGTTCTGCCTCGTGAACAGTCTTTATGTGGGCAGCATCTGGCCCACGGTTTGCTATGCGGCACTTTCCGGCCTTGTCACCGTGGGCTTTGCGATGTATGAGAAAACGCGGAGGCAAAGGCTGCTGGACGATGTACAGAAAGTACTGGATGGTAAAGATGATTTTGCCGTCCGGGAAAGCAGCCTTGCACCGCTTGCGCGGCAGCTCAGGCTGAAACGCGGCGAGGAGGAAACGCGGGACAGACGTGTTACGGAAAGCTACCGCAACCTGGCCGCGCTGGTCTCCGACATTGCACACCAGTGCAAAACGCCGTTGACGGCTACACGGATGTACGCCGAATTATTACCACCTTCCGCTGAATCGGCAGCAATCGCCCAGCAGGCCAGCAAGCTACAGTTTCTCCTGGACGCTTTAGTGAAACTCTCTCGTTGTGAGGGTGGGCTTATTGAAGAGAATGTGCATCCCACGAAAGAATCGGTGGAAACATTGGCAGCCCAGGCATTATCAGCCGTTGTGCCGGAAGCTGAGAGGAAAAGCATCGTCCTGTCCGTAGAAATTCCCGAAGGATTGACCGCTTTGCTTGATATGCGCTGGACGGCAGAGGCATTGGGGGCGCTCCTGGATAACAGTGTCAAATACGCGCCGGAAAACTCGAAAATTACCGTTGCGGCTCAACGGTATGAGACATACATCCGGCTAGATGTCCTCGACGAAGGCCCTGGCATCCCCGAGGAGGAACTGCCGGAAATCTGGAAGCGCTTCTATCGCGGCAAAACCAACCGGAACGCCTCTGGCGTGGGGATTGGCCTTACCCTGTGCCGGATGATCGTGCAGGCACAAGGGGGCCGCGTATTCTGTCAGAATTGCGAGGGAGTGGGGTGCCGGTTCAGCATTTTTCTGCCCACTGAATAGAGAATCTTTCAAAACTGAAAGATTTCGTTACCGTCTCGAAAGATTCGTTTGTTATAATAGGCAAAAATCAAACGAAAGGGTACAAATTATGCTGATACAAACGGATCGACTGACAAAGATTTATGGGAACGGCGACAACACCTTGCGGGCCCTGGACAGCGTGACCCTGTCCATAGAGCGGGGGGAATTTGTGGCTGTGGTGGGCTCCAGCGGCAGCGGCAAGAGCACGCTTTTGCACCTGCTGGGGGGCATTGACTGTCCCACAGCAGGCACAGTCACCATCGACGGCACGGACCTCTACTCCCTCAAGCCCGACGAGCTCACCGTGTTCCGGCGGCGCTACATCGGCTTCGTGTTCCAAAGCTACAACCTGATCCCCGGGCTGAATGTCTGGGAAAACATTGTCCTGCCCCTGGGGTTGGACAAGCTGAAAGCTGACCCGGAGGAAACCGAACAGCTTCTCTCCACCCTTGGCATTTACGAAAAAAGGTATGCCCTGCCCTCCCAGCTCTCCGGCGGGCAACAGCAACGAGTGGCCATCGCCCGAGCCCTTGCCACAAAGCCCCACATCGTCCTGGCCGACGAGCCCACAGGGAACCTTGACAGCAAGACCAGCCTTGAAGTCATGCTCCTTTTGGAAAAGCTCAACCGGGAGCTGTCCCAGACCATTGTCATGATAACCCACAGCGAGGAGCTGGCTCAGATGACCGCCCGACGCATACGCATCGAGGACGGGCGCATTATTTCCGATAGCGGGGAGGGCTCAAAATGATTTTCCGGCTTGCCCGCTTGCAGATACGCTCCCACCGGCTGCGCACCGGGTTTGTGGCAGTGGCGGTGGTGCTCACGGCGGTGCTGTACATGACGGTGATAAGCTTCGCCTACTGCGCTGTGGATTCTGTACAGCTCTCCAAAATGCTGGCGTTTACCTCCGATGTGCACGCGTTGATCGTTGATACCGGATATTCTATCTCCGGGGAAGCCTTGCGGGAGGAAATTCAGAGCGCCCCCGAGGTTTCGGAAACATTTCTTGCAGCGTATGCCCCTGTGCACTGGGAGGAGCCGGCAGAGGCGAACAGCATAAGGCAAGGGTTTGGGATGGCTTTTGTGGACAGGGAGGGCATCCTTCCCCACCACTTTATGACAATGACCGAGGGCCGGTTCCCCCAAAGGTTAGACGATATTATGCTCTGCCGGGAAGCGTTCCCCACGCTTTCCATTGGCGATCAGGTCCGTTTCTTTATTATAAGCGCGTATACCCCAGAGCCGATGGTGAGGGAGAGGACCTACACGGTTTCTGGTTTCTATCACAGCGACGCGGATTCCCCGCCCCCGGCGGTAGCGCTGTATGGAGAGAACGTGGCAGAGGAATTGGAACTGAGCGTCATGATGAACTTTCACAGCAGCTTCGGGATAGAGCAGCGGTTGGACGCGGTCTTGGAACGGCTGTCCCCATGGGAGCTCCCCGGGGAGGAGCCGCGCACACAAATCAACAACGCCTATGTGGGTGCGGATTTGGGCAACTTACTCCAGCCGGGCAACGTTCTGCTGATACTCTTGGTGATAGGAGTGCTGTTCTTCGCGGCGTTTTTGCTCATCTACAATGTCTATTCCATCGCCCTGACCCAGGACATGCGCGCCTTCGGACTCTTGAAGGTCATCGGAATGACCCATAGGCAGATGAAAAAGCTGACCCTTATGCAGACCGGGCTTATTGCCTGCGGGGCGCTGCCCGTGGGGCTTCTGCTGGGATATTTCATTGGGTTCCGGCTGCTCGCCCCTGTGTTTATGAGCATGAGCGGAGAGGTGCTGCCCTATCGGTTCAGCCCGATTATTGTCCTGCTCAGCGGGGGGCTTACGCTGTTTACGCTGTTCTTCTCGGCGCTCCGGCCCCTGGCGCGTATCAAGAAAATGACGCCCATACAGTCGGTTTCGGCTGAACTGGAAAGCAAAGCTCCCAAAAAGGAAAAGCGCAGGGAAGCCCCCGCCTCCCCCAGAAGCCTGGCTATGGCGGGGCTGCGTCGAAGCCGTGGCCGGATGCTGGTCACTTCCCTCTCGGCGGTGGTGTCCGTGCTGCTGTTTGTGATGGTGGGTGGGCTTACGGATATGATTGTGGACGTGGAAAGGGTCGGGATGTTCGACGTGGAGCTGGGGCTGGGGCTGGGGAACCGCAGTGGCCATATCCCTGATGCACTTACGCAAATCTCAAGCTTCATTGCGGTGGAGCCGGATATGATTGAGAAGTTTGCCGCGTCTGATACCGTGGAGGAAATGCAGTTTCTGCGCTTTGGGCAGGTAGAGGCAGATATTTCTCCCAGTCTGGAAGAGAGCCTTCGCTCGTTTCTGGCGCAAAAAACAGAATATGAGTGGGAGCGTGAGAAGTACCAGGATATTCTTGACAGCGGCAGGATAAAAACCGCCGTTCTCTCCATCCCCGACCAGCTCTGCCGGGATATTGTGGTGTACCGGGATGATAGAAGCAAGTCTTTTCACTATGACGGGGAGGAACTGTACGACGGCAAACATGTCCTGTGCGTTTTCACAAAAAACGAGCTGGAGATTCTCCCGGATATACAGTTTTCCCCTGGGGAGGCGCTTTCCTCAGACGGCTTAAAAAGAGAATATGAAGTCATCCCTGCGGAGCTGTCCTCTGGCCTCTGGACAGCTCTGGCGGAAATTTGCGGGGATCCCATGGCGAATCACTTCGGCGTGGAGGAAGTGTATTTCCTGCTGCCCGAGAGCGTCTTTGAGAGAGAGTTCCCGGACGCCCCTGTGTTCAAGGTGCTTGTGAACGCGAAAGAGGGCCGAGAGGACGCGCTTCTTAAAGAGGCGCAAGCCCTGACAGAGGGTCGTAGAGTCGGTTCCGGCGACACAAGTTTCAGCTATCTTTTGGGCGGAAAGCTCCTGGACCTAGAGAAATTGCAGGAACGGCTCGGGGCCATACAACTGACAGGGTACAGTCTTTGCGGGATAATCCTCCTTATCGGGCTGATGAACATGGTAAACAGCGCCCTCACATCTACCGTCCAGCGGCGGCGGGAGTTCGCCATGCTGGAGACTGTAGGCATGACCCACGCACAACTTCGCCGGATGCTGCTGTATGAAAACAGCGCGGGCGGGTTGTTCGGCCTGGTGGCGTTTACAGTTGGGTCGGCTCTCTCTTATGCGCTGCTGGCGCAGATATTCGACGTGAAAGTTTCCGCGATATCCTTGCCCGCAGTGGGGATTCTGCTTTTGCTGTTCGTTGTCGGGTGGGTCACTGCAGAGCTCTCCTTCAAGGCAGCGACCAACGTTTCATTGACTGAGCGGGTGAAGTGGGAGGAATGATGGGGAAGGATCGTGCTTGAAGCTATCGGTTTTTATGCTATACTGAACTCACAAAGGGGGGGATTCTCCATGACGCGAAAGGTTTACACGATAAATGAAATCAAAGGTATCGTTGCGCCAATTGCAAAAAAGCATGGCGTAAAAAAGGTGTATCTATTTGGCTCTTATGCCCGGGGCGAAGCCACTCCCTCCAGTGATGTTGACCTCTGCGTGGACGCTCCTGCCCTGCGTGGGCTATTTGCCCTGGGCGCGCTATACGCCGACTTTGAAGAGGCCCTTGGGAAAGGACTAGACATGGTCACCGCCAATACTTTAGGCAAGGAAACGAATATTGTATTCACGGAAAATCTACGAAAGGATCAGGTGCTGATTTATGAGCTTGCCCAGTAAAGACCGGCAGATTTTGGAGCATATCTTGCAGTATTGCCACAAAATCGACCGTACTGTGGAGCGCTTTGGAGATTCATTTTAGTGGTTCGCGGATAATCCGGATTATGCGGATTCTGTCGGTATGAACCTACTGCAAATTGGCGAATTGACCGGCCGATTTTCAGAGGATTTTGTGGCACGGTCAAAGGAGTTGGGTATCAACTGGCGGGCAATCAAAAATATGCGGAATATGTTTGCCCATGATTACGGAGCTATGGATATGGAACGGGTCTGGGTGACTGTTATGGAGGATGTGCCAGAGTTGGAGGCCTTTTGTGAAGCGCAGTTGAAGGATGAACCTTTCTGAGTTTTCTTTGTTTAGCGGCACAAATTTTGAGCTGAGCGTCGATCTTTCGGGGTCGAGATTTTGGGGTATCATCAATAAATCATCAAAACTTATCGGGACGCGAGTTTTGGAAACACAAACGGCTCAACCGTGCGGAAATTTGGCTGGTATATGTCCGCTGATGCCTTTTCCACATCCACTCCAAAACCGCGTGCCGAGGGTTCAAGTCCTTCTGCCCCTGCCAAAGCGCCGTAGATTTTCGGGTCTACGGCGCTTGTTTTTTGGGTATATTCTGACAAATATTTGGGGAGAGGGTGGCTGTCTTGCTGCCCTCTCACCTGTCGTATCATCACCAGAGCATCGGCGGTTTCTCGTCTGGTGGCATCCGTTCGCAATAATTCCGTCTGGTACAGCATCAAAAACGCATCAAAACTCGAAACCATCTGTGATTCCCTGTAGGCGGGTGGTGTCTTTTTTGACGTAATACATCTCGGTGATTTGTGAGGTGCTGTGGCCCAGAAGGTCGGCTACTTGGCGGGGTGATAGGGCAAGAATCGTTCCATCGGGCTGTTTCACACCGTTTATAAGCTGGGTCGCGAAATGGTGCCTGAGACTGTGAAGGCCTTTCTTTTCTATCCCCGCTGCCTTCAAAATCCGGTAGTACCTCTTGCGGAAGTTTACTGGCCTGGTGTAGCCACCTTTCTCGTCGCTCACAAGGGGCGCCGCGGGGCCGAAGTCGCGTTCCAGGCGCAACTCCCTTACCGCCTCGAGTGCGACCCCGTTTAGGGGCACACGGCGCTTGCTGGTGGCTGTTTTCGTCTTGCCTACCTTTACCTCCCTGCCGGGAAGGTATTCCGTTCCCTCACGCCTGCACACTTCTTTGACGTTTTGACGTACTTCCAAGTATCTGCCCTCTAGATTGATGTCGCTGTTAAGCAGGCCCAACAGTTCCCCTGTCCGCAATCCTGTGTTCAGCATGAGGATGTATGCGGCGGGCTGTTGGTACTTGGGCTTGCCGTTACTGAATTTACTGAACGCCTCGACTTTGAATTTTTCTATTTCCTCTGGCGTAAACACGGTAACCGTTTCCTGCGTAGGCAGGTCTTCCTTGTTCTGAGCCGCCATAAAGTTTGACTTCTTTATCATGGGTACGCTATTCATGGGGTTCTTTGCCAGGATTTCCTGCTGGGTCAGGTAGCGGAAATACTCGTTGAGGACAATGTAAACTTTCTTCACTGTGGTATAAGCGTAGCCTTCACCCATCCAGTGATTCAGTATTTCTTTCAAATCAGCGGCAGTGATGTCACCCACCACCTTCTCTCCCAGCAGAGGAAAAATCTGGTGTTCTACTGTACATTCGCAGCGGTCGTAAGTGGTGCGCTCCACTGAGGGGAACTTGAACACCTGGAGCCAATGAGTCATGCTCTCCTTGAGTGTTTTGCGGGATTCGTCCGATTCTTGCAAGGCATCGCTGAAGGCCGCAACGTAGTCTGTCATCTTCTTGGTGACTTCTGCCTTGGTGGTGCCGGAGAATGATTTACGCTTACGTTCCCCTTTCTCGTCCATGTACCAGACTGTACCGCCCCAGCGGTTGTCTGTTCGCTTGAAGGCCTTGCCGTTTGTCAAAAGTTTTTTCTGTGCCATATGCGGACCTCCTTTCTGCAACCACACAGGATACCACAGAGTGTCCGCTTATGTCCACTGACATTTTTCTTACTTTTTTGGCTTTCTGGAAGTCCCTTTTCTTTGTTTAGCGGCGCAAATTTTGAGGTAGTACCTCGCTCTGAAAAACGGGTTCGGACTGCCGCTCAATTCACGTCTCTCCGAAACGGGAAGATTTCCGTAGGACGGCTGCGACTCCATACGCAACCCCTTCCAAAACCGCTCTACACAGCCATTTATCCGTTCTACGACCCCTTAGCTGACCCCACATCGCCATCCACGACCCCTAGGATTTTTGCACCCGCAAAATCCCGCAAGCCCTTAGTTTTACGTTGATAAGGAAGTATTTACAACAACTTATCATCAACGCAGACAAACAGGGTGCAAGCAAAAGCAGAGAACATATCACTTTCATTAGTGGTCGGTTCTCTGCTTTTCTGTTACGCAATAGAACACCGTTTTTGAGAGCAGACATATAAAACCCTTACCCCGCCATTTCAACGCCCGCAAAGCCGCATAAATCAAGAGAAAAATAACCTCTACTGCGTAACAAATCCCATAATAAGTTGAGGGCGAAAGCAGTTTACTGATTTCGTCCTCTTGACTGCCCATTAGCAAAGGCGGAAAAAGCTGTCAAGGGCGCGTAGCGCGAAGTTTACCCTTGACAGCTTTTCGGTGTTGTCCCCTTCGCTGTCCAGACAGTCCAGAACCGATACGAACCGGCAGCCGAGGGAGGGGAAAATGACATCGGTATAACGGCCTACCTCCACAAAGTCCCGCCCTAAACGGGAGAGGTCCTTAACCAGAATCAGGTTAATCAGGCCATGCCTTGCGTCCTCCAGCATCTCCAAAAATCCGGGCCGCTGAAAATTCCCTCCGCTGTACCCATCGTCCTGGTAGGTCTTAACCTCAATCCAGCCATTGAGCATGACAAACTTGGAGAGGATTTCGTACTGGTTCTCAATGCTCACCGATTCATCGCTGGGGATATAGCCTTTCGCTTTTGCGGAATTGGAGGCATCATCCACACTCAGGCGGCAGTAGATACCAACTTTATATTGCTTCGCCATAGTCCTGCCCCCTTTCCTGTGCCAGCGCCGCGTCCACATTCCCGACATAGCGGTAATATACCTTGACTTCACAAATACGCTGTCCGTTAATTATCTGGGTATCGCCAACCTCGATCCGGTCTACCAGTTCAAACAGGATGGTTTCGTCCAGCTCCGAGATTTCGGTGTAGCGCCGGATAATTTCCAGCCAGCGGTGCCTGTCCGATTGACGGACTATGTAGAAAAGGTGCGGAGCAGGGGGTGGCTTGTCGTTTCTATGCTCCCAGGCGGCGCACTTTTTGTATTTTTTGCCAGAATGTTCTTTCTTTTTGCCGAAAAAGTGCAGACAAAAACAGGGCGCAGATGATTGATGTATCATCTGCGCCCTGTTTGGGTGTGTTATACTGTTTTTCCAGCCTCTGCCCCATAAGGGCAGAGATCGATCAAAAGGGACGTTTACGCATATACGGCCTCCATAAAATTAACCGCTATGCGACAAAGAAGGTATGGGTCAGCCGGGATTGCGGCACCTAATTACCTCACAACGGTATTTGGTTGTGTAGTTTCGGGTAACTCCAAGGCTGACGCCGCTCCCTTCCTGCCTTTTTTGACCTTGTTTGGGTCAATAATACTAAATTACACATTTTGAAGATCGTCACATTTTTATACGTCATCAGGCAAGTTCAAAATCGAATTGATCTCATTTTCGCTTAATAAGTAGTCAATAGATAATATCAAAATGATGTGTTCACGCTTCGCAATTCCTTCTAAATAGCTCGCGTCACAGTTTGTTTGCGTTGGCGGAGGGCATATTTCGTGTTCAGGAATCCTTTCCACATCATTCACCGCATCTACAATCAAACCAAAAGAACGACCTTGAATGTCAACAATAACGATGCAGGTATGGTTGTTATAAGGCGTTTCCGTATTTCCAAGCCTTAGCCTCAAATCCATGACAGGAATCATGTTGTCCCGTAAAGAAATAATCCCTGTCATATATGGCGGAAAATCCGGTAGCGGAGTAATCTCAATCATTGAGATCACTTCTACAATCTTAGTTATTCTAATGCCAAGTAATTGTTTATCACACCAGAATGTCAGATATTGATTTAATAAATCTACCTGATGATTTTTTGCTTCTGTTAATTCTTGCAGATAAGTCCAAACCGATTCTATTTGATTATTTGACAGGTTTTCAATCTGTGAAATAATTGCATCTTTAACCTCTTGTAATTGCAAAACACAAAGCTCCTTTCTGTTCAAAGATTCAAAAAACATCATGCGCCCATCTCGTAAACCAAGTGTCAAAGTTTTTTAGTATTTACCCTCATCTATGCCACTAACAACAGTTTTTTTAGTACGAGTAGTGGGAGCTGCCGGATAAATATGGTCATCTGTACGGCGAAGCCTGAAACGTCCCACCAGATTCTTGATTGTAACGGCCTGACTTGCAAGTTCCTCACTGGCTGCCGCAGATTCTTCGCTTGTTGCAGAGTTTGTTTGAACCACTGAGGAAAGCTGGTCAATACTTTCGGTCACTTGTTTGATAGATACAGTTTGAACTTCAACACCATTAGTAACCACATCCACACGTTTCACAACTTCGTCAGTTAAGATCTTGCATTCAACTAAAGCTTGAGTGACGTGTTCGACGATATCACTTCCCTCCTGAACAGAGCTGATGGCACTGTCAATCAGTTCCTTAGTGGCTTTGGCAGATTCATCGGATTTAGCCGCCAAACTGCGCACCTCGTCCGCCACTACCGCAAACCCCTTTCCGGCAGTACCGGCGCGAGCAGCCTCAACCGCAGCGTTCAAAGCCAGGATATTCGTCTGGAACGCAATATCCTCAATCGTCTTGATAATCTTGCCCATTTCCTCAGACGAAAGCGCAATTTTATTCATCGCCTGATTCAAAACATTTACCTGTTGATTCATTTTTTCTACTTGCGTGCCTGCCGTTTGGACGCTGGCTTTCGCGTCTTTGGCAGCAAGGTCAGTCTGATTGGATGCCTCAGAAATATCCATAATGGTTGCTGTCAATTCCTGAAGTGTGCTGGCCTGTTCAGTCGCGCCCTGAGCCAAAGACTGAGCGCCGGTTGACACCTGATCCGCACCGGCGGAAACCTGGTCTGTCCCCTGGGCAATTTGCAGGAGCGCATCACTGAGTTGATGATTGATGCTCCGGATAGATTCAATAACGGTTTCCAGCGCACCGACATACATAGTGTCGTCTTTGCTATGTATATCAAAATTTCCGCCCGCCATCTCCTTGAGCAAGTATGCCTCGTCCTGAATGACACCGGAGAGGGTCGCTTGACTGCTGCGCAGGGCATCACACATCACACCCAACTCGCTCTTGCTCTGATAATCAACGGGAATGTCCAGATTGCCCTGCGAAAATCCGACCAGGGCGCTCTGAACTTGGGAAACAGGAATGGTGATGGTCTTAATAATTATGAGAGCCAGCGCAATGACCGCAATCGTGGCAATCACCGAAACCAAAGCAACGACAGCCGTGATGATATTGATTGTAATTCCAATGCGCTGGCGTTCGGCAGCCATGGCTTGAACCAAATAATTGTCCAAAGCTGTTGCGGCTACGGCCATCTTCTCCTGGTCAGGCGTGTCTACCTCATAGATAAAATCGATGCCCTTTTCAAGATACGATTCATTCCCGGTCCTGGCATATTGGCGATACCACTCAATCAGGTCCGGATTCGTATTAGCCCAGTTAGTAACGGTCGTAATATACTCGTCTAATGTACTGCGCTCCAGCTGAGACGGGAAATGTTCCTTCAACGATTCCATACTGGCAAACAGGTTGGCCTGCGCTTTTTCCGCCGTCTGGAGCAGCCCCTCGTTGGCCTCAGAACCGGGGACAAGATAGGAGTCGCGGATGTTCCGCCCTACCAGCAGCGCATTGACCCGGCAGTACAAAATATCCTGATTCGCTACGGCTTCTTTATCAAGCAGTACGTCGTATTTACCCTTGATATTGAGCATCATAAACAGACAGATCAGGATCAGAATTACGGAAATTCCAATCGTAATACCATAGCCAAGCGGCAAACTATTTCTTGTTTTCATATTTTTGAGCATAACTCATTCCTCCTAAAAAATTATTATAGCATCTATTTATTTACAATATTAAAAACGATTATTGCAATCGGCAAAGCTAAAGCAAGAAGAATTATGGTTATCCAGGCAACCATCTTAAATATCATCCATCCACTAAACCTTACCCTATATTTCTTCTTTTCCTTTTCTTGATAAGAATCCATGATATACTTAATTTCTCCTCTCATTCACAAAATAAATACCCCCATATGCAGATGATTCTTTTAATATAATGCGAAGCATCAGGAAGGGGAGTAACCATCCTATTTTTCACTGCCGCCTTCTTTCGATTCCGGTGGCGGCGTAATATGCCGCTTTGTCCTTATACATCAAATTTTCCGCCTCGGCCATTATACCGCTTATCCCTTCTGTACAGTCACTTTTCCAAGCAGCTCCAACGGCCAGTACAACGGCGTATTCATTCATGCTGCCTGTAAGCTGCTTTACGCTTTCATGTAGCTCTGCTTCGCTGATTCTGGTACACACCGCCAACAGCTCATCGCCGTCCAAGCGAAACAGCTCATAGCCATGTAACGCCTTTTTCATACATTCACAGGCGGAGAGGATCAACCGGTCACCAGCTTCATGGCCTTCGTTATCGTTTACCCGTTTTAAGCCTGTAATATCGCAGTAAATAATACCGATACTAATATCCTTGCTCTGTGTTTTGTCTATGTATTCCCAGAGTGCATGGCGATTCCCAATCTGAGTCAACTGGTCTAAGTAAGACATCCGCTTCAGGTTTCTTACAAGATCTCTTGTCCTAAGCAATGCTTCGATAAAATGTCCCATGACACGGAGCATAGTTGTGGTATGAGCTAACATTTCCGCAGGTGGGTCATCCACTCCATAAAATCCAACCACATTATCGCTATCACGTAATGGGACTACTGCGATGGATACTATACCCTGTTTTTTTAGATTTTCGTACTGAAGTGGGTCTGTTTGCTTCATTTCCACTATATTTTCAAACATTATATATTCATTTTCTGCAAACATTTTATACCAATGTTCACAGACCTCAGACGGGAGATTTTGCAGATTATCTTTTTCTGCCATAACTCCTTCTGCAACCCACTCATAGGTATTGTCATCACCCCCCAGTTTGTTTCTTTCAAATATATAGGACCGCTTTCCGCACAATAACCTGCCTAAATATTCCAATATGCACTCCAGGGATTTTTCTGGCTCGCCCGCTTTCAATGCAGTTCGCAGGGCTTTGTTAATGTGCTGCTCTATATCATTGGCATTTGTTAAATTCTGAACCATTTGGTTGATGTAGCTGCTAAGTTCTAAAAATTCCAGACTGCCCTGGACATTGACCCGCTCTTCCAGGTTGCCTTCCATGATCAATTTCAGCTTCTGTATCACATCCTGGATTTTTTTCACCACAAATCTATCCATATATCCTCTGATCAATATTGTCAGGATAAACGATATTATCATCAGGCCAGCCAAAATAAGCGGCATAAGATGAGGAATATCCTGGTATAGATAATTGATAGAAATTATCCGTCCGATATAACTGGAACCAATTTTTTTGAACACGCAGAACGAATTTTGTCCATTGATTTTGCTGTAAAATCCTTTTGGCTTATTTTTTATATCCTCAAACTGGAACCCCTCATCAGAACATTTGATTCCCACAGCCTGCAAACGGTTGGACCCTATAATTACCTCACTTTTCTCATCAATAGCATAATAGCTTACGTTTGGATTTACGCGGAACAAAGAAAAAATGTAAGAGATATCATTCTTCTGCGATGCCAGCATAAAGTAAACCGGACTTATTCCGACTTGTATAATAAACCTCCCACTGTCGTTCCAGACTGCTGAATATTGCATCGGATTCCCTTCTGCCATATTTTCTGTGACATCTTGGACCATTTGTAAGGATTTATCCGTAAGCATAGGTTTGAAAAAGTTCATTGATTCGATAGAATCCATCGTATAACCATAATATTGCGGCTCTGTGCCAGAAAATAATTCTCCTTTCTGGTCAAAAATATGAATTTCGTCTACCACCGTTTCTTCCGCAATCTGTTTGAGCCTGTCGATAGAATAAATCGCCTCTGGATTTTTGTCTAAAATGCGGGACACTTCCTCTGCTGCGTGGATGCAGTCCAGCTTGTATGCTTCCTCAATTTTGACAAGCTCTTCCTGATTTTCAGCTAATATCTGTTCCATTTGAAGAAAGGTGCGATTTGCATCCAGATAAGCCTTGTGACGCTCATGTGTCAACTGAAATGTCAACAAAACCATAAGTAGCAAAAGCGATAGAATCCATGTAATGCAACAAATCCGTTTACCAATAATCTTACTTAAAGACTGCATCTGCCCCTCCTATAAACCTTAACATTTGAATAGATCGTAAGACAGTATCACGCCTGCTATCGGTAGCGTAACAACCCGTTTTTGTTGCACCTGCATTTTCTTTGCTTTTCCTTACACAGATTGGCTATTTTATTTGTGAATTACCAAAAAGCATTTCTTCAAAAACAGATACTTCAACCGGCTTAGAGAATAAATACCCCTGGCCTTTGTCGCAGTGGCACTTTTGCAAAAAGGCAAGCTGTTCTACCGTTTCCACCCCCTCGCAGCAAACTGTAATTCCAAGGCGTCTTGCCATATGAATCAATTCCTCGATCACGATATGTCCTCTGTCACCTTCTGTGTGGGCAGTATTGAGAAACTCGCGATCCAGCTTCACAACGTCAATGTCCAAAGATTCCAGGTTGTTCAAAGAAGAATAGCCGCTTCCGAAATCGTCCAGAGAACAGGTATAACCGGCCAGATGGATTTGACAGACCGCCTCCGGGAGTGCCTTCGGGAACTCCTGCAACGCCGATTCCAGCAATTCAAATTCCAAAAGTTCCGGCGGAATGCGGTATTTTTCCTGCACTGCTATGAACGGCTTCAAAAAATCCTTGTTCGCCAAATGAACACGGGACAAATTGATAGAAATCTGAACCGGCTGCAATCCCTCGTCAAGCCACCGGCGCAGACAGGCACATACCTGCTCAAACATATAGAGGTCAAGCTTTCGGATAAAGCCGTTGCGTTCAAACAGGGGTATAAACTCGTCAGGCCGGACAAGTCCCATGTCCGGGTTCTGCCAGCGGACCAGTGCCTCGGCGGCAACAATTTTTCCGGTTGAAATGTCTACTTTCGGCTGTAAATACATTTTGAAATCATGATTTTCCAGCGCGTCATTCATCTTGTTTACCAGGATGTTCTCTTTTTGCAGCTGGGCGAGGTCCTCTTCCTCATAAAAGCCACAGGAATACAGAATATCTCCAACCGGTATCTTTGGCTTTTTTCGGGCAATGTTCGCCCGATCGCTCATATGAATAACGGACAGGCTGGTATCTGTAATCTGATACACTCCCACCCTGAACATAATCCATTCCTTTTTAGGAAGTTCCTTATTAAAGCGATTGACTTCATCCACCATAAGCTCCAGCTTCTGAATGATTACCTCATTGCTGTTGCGTGACGTGCGGATCAGCAGGTTGAAATCATCCGCGCCAGAGCGGACCAGTATCTCGCCATCCTCCATATATTTCTGAATCGCGGTGTGTACATACTTCAAGATGCGGTTGCTTTCATCAGAGCCGTAGGTATCGTTGAAATATTTGAAATGGACAATATTCATAACGATAAGTGTGTATTCGCCTGGGTTTGAATGACGCACCAAACGCTCCGCTTCCTGGGTAAAGCGGGATAGGCTGTAACCGCCGGTAACAGGATCGACCATGAGAATGTGTGTGTTCTTTCGGTAGAGAAAGAGCAGGATAGTAATTATCAAGCAAAAGCATACGACCCCTAAACCATTGATCCGAAATGCTATATGCAATATCTGGTCAATCCCTTCGCTCACGGCGTCGTCTGTATCAACCATCCAGACACACAAGCCGGTGTCGCTTATGGGGGAAAGCTGGCCGGTCTGCGTGGAAGAACTATTCGGAAGATGGAAACGTATCGTCGCATTCCGGCCCGAAACGGCGGCCTCCCTTAGATCATCTACGGAGGTATCGCTGATAATCTCCACATTCGCATCCAGCGTGTCAAATAAATTATGTTGTTTGTCAGAATTTTGCGGCTCATCAACCGGCAAAACGTGGGAGTGGGTTGTCATGAATATCTCGGTCCCATCCGGCTTGACGAGGTTAAAAAAGACATTTCCGCCGTAATAGGATTGTACCAAATAGAAATCCTCCTGTTCCGGCGAGACAGGGGCAGCGAAAATGCCGGTGATCTCTCCGGTTCCACCGTGGGAGCGGATTGGTATTGCAAAAAACGGCATATTCAAAATCTGCTCGTCTGTTTCTGTTTTCGATGACTCGACATCAATCACAGCCTGTCCTTCAAACGCTTTCATAATTCCAGCCTGTTGGGAAAACGTTCGTGAAACACCATCGGAACAGACAGCCGAACCATCTGGCGAAATAAACGCAAAATACTCGAATTGGAGCAAGTCAGCCCTCTCATGCAGACGTTCCAGCTCAGTGGATGATAATATACCATCTTGATCATAACTAAGCTCGACAGATTCAAGAATTCGAAGCGTTCTTTGAAACCTTTGCGCAAGGGAGTTGCTCACGCTTGCGGACAGTTCAGAGATGTGGCGGTCTGTCTTAGCGATTATGGTTTGATGCGTTTCATGCAGTAACACAAGGTTGATGCCAACTGTAAAGCCAGCCACAATAATTAGAACGAGGTAGGCTATCTCAACCAAAATCTTATGGTGCCGATAAGATATACGGTGTGCTGCGCCCTCTTCTCCAGTCATTATACGATCCTCCTGCGCTTTTCTAAAATTTTCTAAAAGAGTGAAGTGCATCCGATTACAACAGACTTTCACTTCTGTTGTAGAGGGCGCAAAAAACACAACAGACTTTCACTTCTGTTGTAATTTCTTCTACCAAAGCTATGTGGTTATACTGTCATTAAGTTGATTGCGGGAAAAAAGGGAGTTGATATTTCTTTTAAGCGCAAAAATAAGCGCAAAAAACTGACGGGGCAAAAAAGCTCAACTGTCCCGTCTGTTTTTCGTGCAAATCATCCCGA
Organism: Neglectibacter sp. X4; assembly: GCF_009917365.1. Classification (NCBI taxonomy): domain Bacteria; kingdom Bacillati; phylum Bacillota; class Clostridia; order Eubacteriales; family Oscillospiraceae; genus Neglectibacter; species Neglectibacter sp. X4. The sequence continues at coordinate 18,009 of NZ_QWLE01000049.1, forward strand.
AGAAAATCCTTGCATTCTTTGTTGGCACTTAGTATAATAGTATATGTATCGGCTTGAAAACAGGCGGGTTACAACAGAAGTGAAACTATGTTGTCAGGACAAGGCCCAATCGGGCAACCTGCTGGGCGTGGACGGTTCCGCTCTCCACGGTGTAAATGCGGGTGGTGTTGACGCTGGAATGGCCCAGAATGTCCGCCAGCCGGGACAAATCCTTTTCCAGAGAGTAGTACGTCCGGGCGAACAGGTGCCGGAGGTTGTGGGGAAAGACTTTCCCCGGCTCCACGTTTGCGCTCTCGCACAGCTTTTTCATATCCCGCCAAATGTTGGAGCGATCCAGGGGCTTTCCCGTCCGGGTGGTGAACACCGCCCCGGCGGTCTTTTTTTGTTCCCGGAGATATTTTTTCAGCAGCCTTTGCAGCTTGTCCGGAAGGAACACCACCCGGCGTTTGCCCTTATTGAAAATCTCCGCTCTGCCAACGCTCACGGCCTCGGCGGTGATGAAGCGCAGCTCGGACACCCGTATGCCCGTTGCGCAGATGGTTTGCAGCACCAGGGAAAGACGCTGGTTGCCCTCCCGTTCTGCGGCTTCCACTAGCCGGATGTATTCGGCGCGGGTCAGCTCCCGGCTCTCATCACAGAAGATGGTTTTCTGGATTTTCAGCAGTCGCAGGGACAAATCCCGCCAACCCATGAACGCAAAAAAGCCGTTGGCGGCAGTAAGCATGGAGTTGACAGTGGCCGGGGCATAGGCGGCGGTAAGCTGCTCTTTCCACTCAATCAGGGCAGCTTTGGTGACGGTCTGGCCGTCCAGATATGCCGCCAGCTCCCCCAGGTCGTGGACGTACTTCTGAACGGTATGCGCTGCCCGTTCCTGTTCACGAAGATAAACGGCGTAGCGGCAGATGCATTCGGACGTGATACGATATAATGTGTTGCTCATAACGGTAATCCTCCTTGGTTTGAGATACCATTATTGTAGCGGTTATTAGACAATCTATACGGAGCAAAAGCGGGGGGCGTGGAGATGGTTATCGGAACAAAATTTTTATCAGAACGAGAAGGCAGAATCCTTGAAAATGCAGGAATGCAGCGGCAAAAAGTTCTGATAAAAATTTGCTCATAGTAGGGGTTACGCATAGCGGCCTCAACAGCTCTGCGCCTATGTTCAGTATCCGCATGAGCATAGAAGTTATGACAAGCTTGTCATAAGCAATAAACTTGGCAAGCAATGCCCCAGGATAGCCATCCGGCTCCTGGCGCTGCTTGTTGGGGATTCCCCAAGCCCCTTTTGAACACAGAATTTCATTCTGTGGCTGCGCGTTCCTGCGGAACGCTTTTTACCGGCCTGCGGCGGTGAGAAAATGCGAAAAAACAGGCGCGTCAGCGATCCTGCCCCTGTTCCTTTTCCCGGTCATTCTGGCGTTCCTCCCCATATCCCATCAGCCGGTCCACGTTGGCTTTTGCGGCCAGCAGTTCCCGCATTTCCTCGCGGGAACGCCGGTACTCGGCATAGTCTTTTTTCTTTCCTTCCAACAATGTTGCGTACTCGGCCTGCAAGCTCTTGACGGTGGGCAGCTTCTTGATACCCAAATCGTCAAATGCCTGTTTTGCCGCCTTGTGGAGCAGAATATCCGCTTCATGTTCCGCTAAAAATTTCTTGGAATATCCCGCCTTGCGGTAGGCCGCATAGACCTCGCGGGTCTTGGCGTAATTGATGATGTGGGTCCGCAGTGTGGCAATCTCCGCCATGCGGGTTTCCGCCGCCTTGATCTGCGCCGACAGCTCATTGTGGCGGGTGGTAGCAGCAGCCGCTTTTTCTTCCAAGACTGCATATTCCAGCAGGCCATGCTCGGTGAGGTAGTTCATCGTCTGCGCCATCTGTTTCAGATTGAATACCTTTGCCCAGCGCGCATAGCCAGCGCCTTTTCCGGCCTGCAATTTTGCCTGAATATCCACCAGAAGATTGACCTTGGGAGTGGGAGTTGAAAC
>NZ_QWLE01000050.1:0-18998 GCF_009917365.1 Neglectibacter sp. X4
CTGATTTTCATGGGTATTGACTACCTGACCGGCCTGATCGTGGCCGGAGTGTTCCACAACTCAGAGAAAACGCCTAACGGCACATTGGAAAGCCGCGCCGGATGGAAGGGCCTTTGCCGCAAGGGGGTAACACTGTTAGTGGTGCTTGTGGCTTGCCGCCTGGATTTGGTGACCGGGGCTAACTTTATCCGGGATGCGGTTGTTATTGGCTTTATCGCCAATGAAACGATCTCTATTGTGGAAAATGCGGGCCTTATGGGTGTTCCCATTCCGGCGGTGATTACCAGGGCCATTGAAGTACTGAAAAATAAAGCGGAAAGCGGTGATGAAAAATGAAAAAGGGTGTTGATATTTCCGTTCACAATGGCAATGTGGATTTTAACGCCTTGAAGGCGGCGGGGATTCAGTTTGTAATTATTCGCTGTGGGTATGGGAGTGATTTCACATACCAGGATGATGAACGGTTTGCCGAAAACGTCCGCAAGGCTGAAGCCGCCGGGATGCCGTGGGGCACCTACCTCTATTCCTATGCCCTTGATCGGGATATGGCAAAGAGTGAGGCCCAGCACGTTCTAAGGCTTCTGGGCGGCAAAAAGCCCGCCTATGGCGTGTGGTATGATGTGGAGGATGCCCAGCAGATCGGAGCCGACCTTGTTTCCCTCTGTGAAACCTTCTGCACGGCCATTGAAAAGGCCGGGTTATATGTGGGGGTGTATTCTTCCCTGTCGTGGTGGAATAGCCGCCTGAATAACTTCCGGCTGGATAAGTGGGATAAATGGGTTGCCCAGTGGAACAGCGTGTGTGAGTATACCAAGCCTTACGGCATTTGGCAGAATACAGACCGCTTGACCATTGGCGGCAAAGCCTTCGATGGCAATATTGCCTATAAGGACTACCCCGCCCTGACCGGCCCGAAAAAAGAAAAGGAGGAAGCCAAAGTGACCTATGAACAGTGGAAAGAGTACATGACCCGGTATCAGAAGGAGCAGGGCGAAAAGCCGGTAAGCGGATGGGCCGAAAAGGCTGTGGAACACGTCAAGGAAACCGGCGCTATGGTAGGGGATGGGAACGGTAAGTTCCGGCCCCAAAGCCCCGTGACCCGGCAGGAACTGGCCCAGGTGCTTTACAACCAGGGCACCCGGAAAGCGTGATACTAGATTGTTACTAGTCGGGTGAATTAAGCCCCATTTGAGTGAAGCAGATAATTCAGCGACCCCTTGAAAATACTGCTTTTCTTTACCTTGCGTAAGTCTGGAATTTATGCTATAATGAGTGACGAGGAAAAGAAAAGCCTTATCACTTACCTCATTAAAGAAATTCAGATATATCCGAATGGTGAGTCAGAAATGCCGTTAAAGTCGATAGAATTTAATTTCCCGATTTATATTGACGGCAAGGAAGTAAGGAAAGTTTTGTGGGAAAGGGGTAATACCGTTGAGACGGTATGTTTATTGTCCAAACTTCATTCAGACCAACATATCGAAGCAGAGCTTCAGATGGGCAAGTTTGATTTGACGGCTGCAGAGAGCAAGGCCGCCTATGAGGAAATTAAGGATTATGTGTTGGAACATACGGGATTGAAAGTCAGCGGCTTGACACACTGGACGCAATTTATCGAAAAAGATGGTGAAAAAGAGCCTTGAATATGTTATAATAAATGTAAGAACCTGTATTCACAACCAGTAATCACCGTCTAAGCGTTTTTTGGGAGCCACTCTATGTTAAGGCAACACCGCGCAATTTACAGTTGACACCTTAAGCGGCATCTCGCGGGCTGTTTTCCCGTCATAGCACACAAAGGCTGCTTGACAAACGCCAGTTTGCCTGCGCGTCTTTCCTGTACTCTTACGAAGAAATTTCTGCCGCGATATGCTGCTTAAAATTAAGCGGCATTGCCTTGAATTTTCTTGCAGAGGCGCAATCGCATAGATGCGTTCGCGAAACATTTTCCTTGATTGGCCCCCAAAATTCTTATTGACAGGTAGTACGGCACTAGGCGGCATAACAGCCCTGGGGAACGGAGGCGGAAGTTTTGAAAAGGCGAAAGGGAGGAAAACGGCTGTTGGGAGTTTGGCTGCTGCTGGCGGCGTTTTGGGGACTGCTTCCCGGCGGGATGGCAGGGGCGGGCCAGCCCCTTGCCGGGGAGCCTTTGTGTAAGGAGGGGGATAAGCTTCTGCTCTGCGCCCACGGACAGACAGGGCCATACCTTGCCTGTATCCAGGGGACAGGAAGCTTCCTCCTTGCCGGCGGGGACGAGGGCTTTGCCCGGGTAGATTTGGGCTATCCCCTGCTGGGGGCCGCATACCGGGGCGGCAGGCTCTTTGTTTTCCGGGAGTGGGAAGTCTTTTTCTGCGCAGACGCCTACACTGGCAGCCTGGAGCAGGGGGAAACCTGCGTCACCTCCCTGACAGCCGATGATGTCGCCCTTTTCGACTGCACAGCCCAGGGGGAAGTATACGCCGTGGCAAAGGACAGCCCCCAAACCCTTCAGCTCTTTTCCCTGGACGGGGATTTCCAGGAACACAGCTTTGACAAAAACATCTCCCTTTTGCAGGTGACAGAGAGCGGGCAGCTATGGGTGTGTACAGAGGACAGTTTTTTTATGGGCGGTTCTTTGGAAAACCTGAAAGCCATTACAGGAGGAAGGCCCCAGCGGGTTATTGGGGAAAACGCTTTCCTGGACAGCGGCGGCAATGTCTGGCAGGTGGAGGGGGAAAAGGCGGAGCCTGTGCTGGAGGGCATCCCACCCCAGTCCCTCTGCCGGGCAGACAGGGCCGGCATTACCTACGCAGACAGCACAGGGCGTATCCACCGGGTTTTGTGGGACGGCGAAGAAGCCGGAACCTGCACCCCGGATGGAAAGCCCCTGGCCCTGACGGAAAAGGGTGTGCTGATGAGCCGGGAGAAGATGCTATATTATGCTCCCTATGCCTTCACCCAGGAACAGCCCAGCCTTTCCCCCGCGCCAAGCCCCAGTGTCTCTCCCAGCCCCGGCCCTTCTGAAAAACCTTCCTGGTTGGAGTTAGGAGACGGCTATTTCTACATAACCGGGGAAGTGCCTGTGGAATGGCTGCTGGAGGAATTAAAGCCCCAGGAGGCCCTTATCAAAACCCCGGAAGGGGAAACGGTGACGAACGGCCTGTTGGGCACAGGGATGTCGGCCTTTCAGGGGAAGACAGACACCTATGAAAATGAGACAGTCGTTATCGTCTGGGGAGATTGCAGCGGCAACGGCAGAACAGGCCCGTCAGACATGGAAGAGGCCCAGCGGATGCTGCTTCATAGAGAGGATGACATGGTAAAGCCAGCCTTTCTGGCAGCAGACCGGGACAGGGACGGGGAAATTACCGCAAAGGATTTGCTGTGGCTTTCCGGGGCAATAGAAAAAGCGGCAAATGGGCGGTAGTTACCCGAACCCGGCAGGCGAGAGGAGTCCCGCGATTTTGCGCTGTAGATATAAAACGCACTGTCTGGACACTCCCGCCGGGAAGGGCGTCCTTGCAAAAGGCATAGGGCTATGCTATACTTTGAAACAGAAAAAGAGGACGGGAGTGCGGGACATGGAAATTGCCCTGTTAATATTTCAGCAGATGCTGAAATATTTCTTTATGCTGGTTATGGGCTATATGCTGGTGCGTACAAAGCGGGTGCGGGGAGAGGAAAGCCGGGTGTTAACCATGGTGTCGGTATACCTGGTGTCCCCCTGCGCCATTATCAACGCTTTCCAGATTGCGTATACCCGGGAGACGATACAGGGCCTGCTGCTGGCCTTTGCCGCCGCCATTGCCATTCATGTGGTATACCTGGGGCTGATAGGGCTTCTGGGACGGCTGTGGAAGTTCAGCGCCATAGAGAGGGCCTCTGTGATGTATTCAAACGCCGGGAATATGATTATCCCTGTGGTGCTGTCTGTGTTAGGCCCGGAATGGGTGCTGTATTCCAGCGCCTTTATCTCTGTGCAGATCACCCTGCAATGGACCCATGCCCGGGGCATGATCAGCCATGAAAAGGGCGTGGATCTGAAAAAGCTGTTTACCAATGTGAACATTATCAGCATCCTGGTGGGGCTGGCGCTGTTTTTGCTGGGAGTGCGGCTGCCGGCCGTCATGACGGATACATTGAAAACAGTGGGCGGCCTGATGGCCCCTCTGGGGATGTTCGTCATGGGAATGCTCATGGCAGGGAACAGCCTGAAGAAGAGCTTTTCCAACCCGCAAATCTATAAGATAGCCCTTTTGCGGCTGTGCCTGTGCCCCCTGCTGATGCTGGGGCTTATCAGGCTTACGGAGGCCTATAAGCTGCTGCCAGATGCCGCCACAGTGCTGTACATCTCCTTCCTGGCCTGCACCACGCCGCCTTCGGTGACTACCACCCAGCTTGCGGTGCTCTACCATGAGGACGCGGGGTATTCCAGCGCCATCAATATCGTCTCCACCATACTATGCCTTGCCACCATTCCCCTGATGACCATGCTGTACTGGCACGTGGTGGGATAAAAGCAAGGAAAGAAAACCCGTGCGCCCCGGGCGCGCGGATTAGGTACAACGGCATGGTTTTGCCATAATTGCTTTGTGAAGCAAATAAAAAAGCTTTCCAGCGCGGGCTGGGCAGTGAAAGCATAGAAAAACCTGCGGCTCGCGACGTGCGCACTGCAGTGTTTCTTTACTATAATAGGAAAGATGTTTCTTTATCGTGGGCAAAAAAAGTCCGCGCAGCTACAAAATGTAAGTGCGCGGATAGGTACAACGGTATGGTTTTGTCGTAATTGCTCTGTGAATCAGATATAAAAAACTTTCCAGCGCGGGCTGGAAAGCGCAAGCATAGAAAAACCTGCGGTTCGCGACTTGCGCACCGCAGGTGTGGTGGACCATCAGGGACTCGAACCCCGGACCGACCGGTTATGAGCCGGTTGCTCTAACCAACTGCGCTAATGGTCCTTGTATTGCACAGCGGTATTATTTTAGCATAAACTTTGGGTTTTGGCAAGTGCTTTTTTGGCAGCGGGATGTGTTCCAAGGGTGGAGATACTGCCTGCGCGATACAATTTGCAAGATATCCCCTTGCCGGCAGGAGCTGGAGGAAAGGAGCGGCGGGAGATGGAAGAAAAGTTTGGGGCAGTGGTTGCGGCGGCAGGAAGCTCCTCCCGGATGGGCGGGCAGAAAAGCAAGGTCTTTAGCAGGTTAGCCGGCAGGCGGGTTTTGGAATATTCTCTGGAAGTGCTGGATGCCTGCCCCTTGGTGGGGGAGATCTGCCTGGTGTGCCGGGAGGAGGACATGGAGGAAGCCCGCCGGGCAGCCCAGGGACTTGCTAAGCCGGTACAGGTGGTGCCGGGGGGCGCTTCCCGGCAGGAATCCGTATTAAACGGCGTGCTGGCCTTGGATCCCCAGTGGGGATATGTGCTCATCCACGACGGGGCGCGGCCCTTTGTCACCCCGGAAATGGTGGAGGCAGTGTGCCGGGACGCCCTGGAGTATGGAGCGGCTACAGCGGCAGTGCCCTCTAAGGATACCTGCAAGCTGGAAAACGGCCTGGGCTTTGTGGAATCCACCCCGCCCCGGGAAAGGCTTTGGGCTGTGCAGACGCCCCAGGCCTTTGAGCGGGGCATGTATGAATACGCGGCCCGGAAAGCCCAGGGCGAGAACCTGTCCTGCACCGACGACTGCCAGCTTGTGGAATGGGCGGGAGGGCAAGTGAAGCTTTCCCCGGGCAGTTACCGTAACTTGAAGCTGACCACCCCGGAAGACATGGAAGCGGCTCGGGCCTTTTTGGGGCTGGGGCAAAAGGAGGAACAAAAAATGCGCGTGGGATATGGCTATGACGTACACCGGCTGGTTTCTGGACGGCGGCTGGTGCTGGGCGGGGTGGAGGTCCCCTTTGAAATGGGGCTTTTGGGCCACTCGGACGCAGACGTGCTCACCCACGCTGTCTGTGACGCCCTTTTAGGCGCCGCCGCCTTGGGGGATATTGGCAGGCTCTTTCCGGATACGGATCCCCAGTACAGCGGGGCGGACAGCCTGGGCTTGCTGGAGGAGGTCTGTGCCCTGCTTGCCTCCCAGGGCTTTTCCATTTCCAATATTGACGCCACCCTCATCGCCCAGCAGCCGAAAGTGGCCCCCTACGTGCCGGAAATGCGGGAGAAGCTGGCGGCAGCCTGCTCCCTGACCCTGCAGCAGGTGAGCGTGAAAGCAACCACCGAGGAGGGCCTGGGCTTTACAGGCTCTGGGGAAGGCATGGCGGCATCGGCTGTGTGCTGCCTGCAGGAGTAGCTGCATGCCCCAAATGAGCATCTGTCAGTATGCTTTTCTAGCCAACAGGCCTGTAACACAGCAGTTGCAGGCCTGTTGGCTAGAAAAATTTTTCCTTCCCCGCCCCCTCATCTCGCAGGCTCCTTTTGAGAAGGCCATAGTAAACATAACGATATTCCAGTATATGGGCAGGGCTTGTTTGAAAAATCGGAAACGTTTATCTTTTTGCCCATAAGCGGCCATCTTCCGCGTCAAAAATCCTCCACAGGCGATAGCTTGTCTTTCGGTTTTCGTCTTGAAACCGCCCGCCCTGAACAAAAATGCGGGCATTTCTCTGGTCTTAAAACAGACTCCAGTGGCTTTGAACTTTGTCTGTCGGCCGTGCCCGCCCTTATCCCCACCGCCTGCATAACCTCCTGCCGCCCCAGGAAGGGCACAGGGGGATGAGGGCCAAAAGCCGGGCGGCTTTTTCCCGGGAGGAAGCGGGGCGCCTCACCAGTAAAGCTTCAAAGCGCCGGGAAGCACCTCTGTCTCCATGCGCTCTCCCCCCGCGCAGTATTCCCCGTCCAAAGACCAGGGCATAGGCTCCTTGCAGGTGAAAACAGCGCCCTTTGTATGGGTGAAGGTGATAAGATCCTCCTCCGCCTTGCCGCTCATCAGGGCCAGGAGGATGCGGTTCAACTCATGAAGGCTTTGGGGCTGCTTCACCAGGCACAGCTCGAACAGGCCGTCGCAGGGGTCAACCTTGGATTCGTCCAGCTTGATAACGCCTCCCAGGGAGGTGGAGCTGCTCAGGCCCCCATAGAGGTATTTCCCCTCGTATACCCCGCCCTCCGCCGTTTCCACCCGGGCTTCATAAGACTGCAGGGCGGGCAGCTCTTTAATGCCCTCAATCACGTAGGCAAGGTGCCCCAAAGAGTTTTTCAGGCTTTGGGTGGTGTTGTAGGAGGACTGTGTGAAGGCCCCGAAAGAGGCCACATACAGGAAGCTGCGCCTGCCCATGCGCCCCAGGTCAAGGGGCCGGGGCTTTCCCATGGCGATGAAGGACGCGGCCTTCACTGGATCTTTGGGAATCCCCAGAAAGCTTGCGAAATCGTTGGTGGTTCCCGCCGGGATATATCCCAAAGGCCCCAGGGCTTTTTCCCGCAGCAGCAGGTTTACTGTGTCGCTCAGGGTGCCGTCGCCCCCGCACACCACCAGCCTCCCGGGGTTTTTCCCTGCTGCAAGGAGCAGGGCCTTTTCCCCCTGCTCCTTGGATTCTGTTTTGATAACCTCCACGTCCCCGCCCCCGGCGGCAAACACTTCCTCAACCTGGGGAAGCTTTTGCAGGATGCCCTGCCTGCCCGCGTTGGCGTTTACCAGCAATATGGTTTTCATGGGCTGCCCTCCTTAGGAACGCGCCCCGGCAGGGCGCTGGAACTGGCTTCTGTAAAGCTCTGCGTAGAAGCCGTTTTTTGCTATCAGGGAATCGTGGGTGCCCTGCTCCACAATGTCCCCGTCCTTCATGCACAAAATCAGGTCGGCGCCCTGGATGGTGGAAAGCCGGTGGGCGATGATAAAGCTGGTGCGGCCCTGCATCAGGTTATCCATGGCCCGCTGCAAAAGCACCTCGGTGCGGGTGTCCACAGAGCTGGTGGCCTCGTCTAAAATCATCACCCGGGGATCCGCCAGAATGGCCCGGGCAATGGTGAGAAGCTGGCGCTGGCCCTGGGAAACGCCCTCCCCGTCCTCGCTGAGCACCATCTGGTAGCCCCCGGGCAGGGTGCGGATAAAGTGGTCGGCCTGGGCGGCCTTTGCCGCCTGCACCACCTCTTCGTCTGTAGCGCCCAGCCGCCCGTAGCGGATGTTCTCCATAATGGTGGCGTTATACAGCCAGGCGTCCTGAAGCACCATGCCGAATTCCGTGCGCAGATCCTCCCGGGTGAAATCTGTCACCGGGTGGCCGTCAAAGGTGATTTCCCCGCCGTCTATGTCGTGAAAGCGCATGAGAAGCTTTACCATGGTGGTTTTGCCCGCCCCGGTGGGGCCGACGATAGCCACCTTCTGCCCGGCCTTCACCTCTGCGGAGAAATCCTTGATAACAGGCTCCTCCGGCCCGTTATAGCCAAAGCGCACGTGGGAGAAGGTGATGTCCCCCTTGGGGTTCAGATCTGCCATGCGGGCCAGAGGCTCCGGCTCGGCTTCCTCTTCCTCTCCTAAAAACTCGAAAATCCGCTCCGCCGCCGCCACCGTCATCTGCAGTTGGCTGCCGATGCTGGCAAGCTGCATCACCGGCTGGGTGAAGCTGCGCACATACTGGATAAAGGCCTGTATGCCGCCAATGGTCATAGCGCCCCCCGCCGCCATGGCGGCCCCTGCCACGCACACCGCCACATAGCCCAGGTTCCCCACAAAGCTCATCACAGGGTGCATCAGCCCGGACAGGAAGTTTGCCTTCCACCCGGCGTTATAAAGCTTTTCGTTTTCCGCGTCAAAGGCTGCGGCAGCCTGCTCCTCCCTGCCAAAGGCTTTCACCACCAGGTGCCCGCCATACATTTCCTCCACCTGCCCGTTGACGCTTCCCAGATACTCCTGCTGGCCCTGGAAGTGCCGCTGGGATACTTTTACAATGCCCAGCACCAGGCCGAAAGATACCGGAAGGATGCACAAAACCACCAGGGTAAGCTGCCAGCTTATGGTAAGCATCAGCACCACCACGCCAATCATGGTGCAGGCAGAGGTGATAAGCTGGGTAACGCTCTGGGAAAGGGAGGTTGACAGCGCGTCCACATCGTTTGTCATGCGGGAGAGCACGTCCCCCTGGGTGGTCTTGTGGAAGTAGGAAAGGGGGAGGCAGTTGATTTTATGGGTGATGGCGTTTCGCAGGTCAAAGTGTACCTGGGTGGAAACCCCGGCCATAATGTGCCCCTGCAGGTAGGAAAACCCAGCGCCCGCCAGGTACAGCCCTCCCAGAACCAGCAGCACCCTGCCGATATAGATAAAGTCAATGCCCTCCCCAGCGCCTGTGATGGTACGCATCAGCCCTGCCGCCAGCTCGTCTGTGGCAAGGGCCAGCACCTTCGGCCCCGCAATGGTGAACACAGTGGAGGCCGCCGCGAAAAGCATCACCAGCACCAGCAGCCCCCGGAAAGGCTTCAGATACCGTAAAAGCTCCCTGCCGCTGCGCCCGAAGTTTTTAGCCTTCTGGCCTCCGGCGGCCATAGGGCCATGGCCATGAGGCCCGCGTGGCCCCATGGGGGCGGGCCTGTTTTTCTCCTTCTCGCTCACACCAATTCCTCCTTCCGAAGCTGGCTTTCCGCAATCTCCCGGTAGACAGGGCAGCTTTCCAGAAGCTCCTTGTGGGTGCCCTTGCCCGCAAGCCTGCCGTCATCCAGCACCAGGATCTGCTCTGCCTGCATAATGGTGCTCACCCGCTGGGCCACAATGAGCACAGCCGCCTTTTCCGTATACGGCCCCAAGGCAGCCCGCAGGGCGGCCTCTGTTTTAAAGTCCAGGGCGGAAAAGCTGTCGTCAAAAATATACACAGGGGCCTTGCGCACCAAGGCCCGGGCCATGGAAAGCCGCTGCCGCTGGCCGCCGGAAACGTTCCCGCCGCCCTGGGCAATGAAAGCGTCCAGGCCCTTTTCCATGTCCCCCACAAAGCCTGCCGCCTGGGCAACTTCCAGGGCCTGCAGCACTTCCTCATCGCCGGCGCTCTCCTTGCCATACAGCAGGTTTTCCTTCACAGAGCCTGTAAACAGCAGGGCTTTCTGGGGCACAAAGCCAATGCTGTTCCGCAAATCCTCCTGGCGGTACTTCCGGATGTCCACCCCGTCCAGGGTGATTTCCCCTTCTGTCGCGTCATAAAACCGGGGGATAAGGTTTATAAGGGTAGACTTCCCCGCTCCTGTTGCGCCGATAATGGCAGTGGTCTCCCCGGGCCGGGCCGTAAAGCTGATATGCTCCAGCACGTTGCTTTCCGCATCCCCATAGCGGAAGCTCACGTCCTTAAACTCGATAACGCCCTGTATCTCCCCGGGCTTTTCCGGGCTTTCCGGATCCTGCACCGCCAGGGGCATATCCAGCACCTCCCGGATGCGCTCCGCGGAAACGCTGGCCCGGGGCAGCATAATAAACATCATGGCAATCATTAAGAAGGAGGCGATAATCTGCATGGCATACTGGATGAAAGCCATCATGTCCCCAATCTGCAGGGCAGACTCCGCAATGGCATGGCCTCCCACCCACAGGATAACCAGGGTGCTCAGGTTCATCACCAGCATCATCATGGGCATCATGCCTGCCATCACCCGCTGGACAAAGCGGCTTGTATGGGAAAATTCCTGGTTTGCGCCTTTAAAGCGATCCTCTTCAAAATCCTGGTTCCCAAAGGCCCGCACCACCATCATGCCGGAAAGGTGCTCCCGGCTGATACGGTTCAGGGCGTCCATCATCCCCTGCAGCGCCTTAAATTTCGGCAGGGCCAGGGCCATGGCCGTCATCGCCAGCCCCAGCATCACCACAACGGCAGCCGCCACAATCCAGCTCATGGAAACGCTTTTCTCCACGGCAAAGAGGACGCCCCCTATGCCCATAATGGGGGCATAGCACACCAGCCGCAGCCCCATGGTAATCAGCATCTGCACCTGCTGCACATCGTTTGTGGTGCGGGTGATAAGGGAGGCAGTGGAGAATTTGTCAAACTCCGGCCCGCCCAGGCCCATTACCTTGGAGAACAGGTCGTGGCGCAGGCGCTTGCCCACAGCCGCCGCAATGCGGGAGGAGAAAAGCCCCACCAGCACAGCCGCCAAAGCGCCCAGCAGGGAAACCCCCAGCATTACCAAACCCTTGCCCCAGATATAGGCAGACTGGGCGGGGGCGGTGTCCAGCCCCAGCTCCTCATAGAAAAGCTTTTTCAGGTTTACGCCCACCTGTTCCCCCATGGCCCCGGGGGCTTCCGCCGCCAGGGAAGCGGCCTTGGAAAGGCTTTCCCGGGGGGCAAGCTCCAGGAGGGGGAGAAGCTGGTAAAGCTGCTGGGCGCTCATGCCCCGGATGCCGTTTTCTGACAGGGAAAAGCCGCCTTTCCCCGCGCTTCCCCCGCCAGGCTCTCCCGGCTGGGGCGGGTTCTCCGGCTGGGGCGCGCTGCTGCCGTTAAACTCCGGCTTGCTCACAGTGTCCTCAGGGCTGTCCCACTCCGCGGGGGAGTCCGCGCTGCCCTCATGCCCTTCGCCGCCCTCTGTGCCGGGGGCGGGGCTTACAAAGCTTTCGCCTGCGCCGGGAAGGGGGGCCTCCAGCCCTCCTTCAGGCTCCACCCCGGCGAAATCCCCCATGGGCATAACCGCAGGCTCCCCGGCGGCCTCCTGCCTGGGGCTTTCCGCCCGGGGCAGGAGGGTCAGGTTCATGCCGCTGGCGGGAACGGTATAATCCTCGTCAGGGATTCGCAGGTTGGGATCCGTTGCGTCCACCCGGTAGCCGTCGTCCGGAATTTCCAGGTTGGGATCCGTGCCCACAGTGGAAAACCTATCAGGCTCTTCGTCAGGCGCTGCGCTGCTGCCCTCCGGCACAGAGGATGCCTCCCCGTCAGGCAGGGAAGGCTCCGTGTCCCCGTTTTCCAGGTCCGCCGGCTTTTCCGTTTTGTCCGGCAAAACAGGGCGGGCCGCGTTCTGGGTTTGTCCGGCCTTTAAGGCAAGCTCTTCCAGCTCCCCAGAAGCAGAAGCCTCCTGCATATACAGCAGGAAGCCATAGGAGGCCTGCCCGAAGGCTCCGTCCAGGGCCTTCCGGGCTTCCGGCTCCAGCCCCTCCCGCAGCAGGCACACAGCCTCCCGCCGGGCCAGGGGATAGTCCCCGGAAATGCGCTGGGCCTCGCTGCTTTCCGGCTCTATGGTATAGTAGCCTTCCTCCAGCAGGGCCTTTTCCTCCTCCCCGGCAAAATAAAGCAGAAGCGCATGGGCCTTCTGGCTCATGGCCTCAGGCGCGCCTGCCTCCAGGCCCCCCTGCTGGATGCCCACGTTTACAAGGCTGCTCATCAGGTTGGGCAGGGCCAGCTCGCTTACAGCCTGGCCGAATAAAAGGAAAATGCAGATAAGCACCAGCGCCCAAAAGGGCTTCAGATATCGCGCGGTCAGCTTCACAGGCTGCCGCCCCCTTTCTCCAAAAACAGTAAAAAATAATCCGTCCCCCGCCGCCCGGGGCAGGGCCTCCCTTGACTATAGCACGCCCCTGCCCCCAGCGTCAAGGCGGCAGGGGAAAAGTTAAAGAAGGCTTTACACTCTATTCACAATGGCTCCAAAGCCCTGACCCCGCCAGCCGCTCCCACAGCAGGGGGGTGATGTCCGGGTAGGTGAGGTTTTCCGGCAAAGCGTCAAAAAGCCGGGTTTCCGCCATCTCCTTTTCCGGCAGGGGGCCAAGGCCGCGGATCTCCGCCAGAAAAACCATGCCCACCGCCCCCTTGTCCCATTCGTCGTCCGCGGCCCGATACCCGCACACAGGCTGCAGCGTGAAGCTTTCCGCCCCCGATTCCTCCCAAAGCTCCCGCCGGGCCGCCTCCTCCGGGGATTCCCCCGGCTCAATGTGGCCGCCCTGGGTTTCCCAGGTGTCCCGCGCTTGGTGGCGGCTTAAAAGCAGCTTCCCCTGATACCGGGAAAACACCACCACGAATTTGCAGCTTCCCGTTTCTTCCTTGGCTAACACTTTGCACAGCATGGCATTCCTTTCCTTTCGCAATATTCCCGCCTCTCAGTATACCACCTGGAACAGCCCTTTGTACACCCGGCAAAAGGAAAAAACCAGGGGAAGCCTGCTTTTTCCCGGCGCCGGCATTTTTCGCCAAATTCCGGCATGTTCCGCCCCCTGCCCTTCTGAAGTTTTGCCAAAACCCCTGCCGCTTTCATATAAAAGGAATTGACAGCGGGGACGGAAAGGGGTAAAATTTAGAATATACAGGTCTTTCCAAAGGAATGTGTCAGGGGGACAAGCCTGATACGGCAAAAAATTTGGGAGAAAGGAATGGTACCGGGCACAAAAGGCGGATATGCCTGGCCTTTTTGTGCGTATTTCCGTATCGCATGGTGATTTTTTATGGTTACGGCACTTATCACAGGGGCGTCCTCCGGGCTGGGGAAGGAATATATCAACGCTATTATGGAGCAGTATCCCAGCGTGGATTCCTTCTGGATTATCGCCCGCAACAAGGAAGCCCTTTTCAAGGTTGCCGAGGAGCACACCGACAAAACCATTGCCACCATTTCCCTGGATCTCGCAAAGGACGAGAGCCTGGAGGTTATGGAGCAGCTTTTAAAGGAAAACAACCCGGAAATCAAGGTGCTGGTAAATAACGCGGGCTTTGGCAAATGCAGCGACTTTTTTGCCTCTGTCCGGGGGGAGCAGACCGGCATGGTGGATTTAAACTGCAAGGCCCTCACAGGCCTCACCCGCCTGTGCCTGCCCTATATGCTGGACGACAGCCTTGTCCTCAACGTGGCTTCCATCGCCGCCTTTGCCCCCACCCCCCGCATGTCCGTTTACAGCGCCACGAAGGCCTATGTGCTGGCCCTTTCCAAGGCCCTTCACGACGAGCTGCGGCCCAGGGGCATCAAGGTTACAGCCGTTTGCCCCGGCCCTATGGATACAGACTTCTGGCATGTGGCAAATGTGCCGGAGGGCAAGTCGCGGCTTATTGACAAGCTGCCCCGGGTTTCCCCGAAGGACGTGGCGGCAGGCTCCCTGCGGGCCGCCAAGCGGGGCAAACTTGTGTACACCAAGGGTATCTGGTATAAGCTGTACAGGCTGGCGGCAAAGCTTCTGCCCCATGGGTTCATTATGGAATTTACAGAGGTGTGAACACGCCCTGGTAAAGATAAGGAACGATACGGGGAGGTTTTTATGCAGCTTGAAATTGCCCTGCGGGAAGGCCCGGTGGCCCTGCGGCCGCTGAAGGCGGAGGACGCTTCCCTGCTGCTGCGGTGGCTGACAGATCCCGCTGTTCTGGAATGGTACGAGGGGCGGGACAGGCCCTTCACGCCCCAGATGGTGCAGGAGCATTTTTACAAGGAGGACGGCCTTTCCCGCTGCATCATCCTCTATGAGGGAAGCCCGGCGGGGTATGTGCAGGTTTATCCGCTGGACGAGGGGGAAAAGCAGGCGTATGGCTGCCCGGAGGCCCCCTCTCCGGCCTTTGCCATGGATCAGTTCCTGGGCGAAACAGCCTGCTGGGGGAAACGCATTGGCAGGGCTTTCATTTCCCTGCTTCTCAAACATCTTGCCGTTGCCGAAAATGCCCAGGCTGTCTATGTGGATCCCCATACGGATAATAAGAGGGCCATCCGCTGCTACGAGGCCTGCGGTTTCCGGCTGGTGAAGCTGCTGCCAAAGCACGAGCTGCACGAGGGCGGTATGCGGGACTGCTGGCTGATGGAATGCAGGCCCCAGGAAACAGAATAGCTGTATAATTTGAAAAACACAGGCGTAAAACACGCCTGTGTTTTTATGCTCTATATGGAATCCGCCCTATCTGCCGCCCCGGAGGATTTTTCCCAAACGGGGATGGAGCCGCTGGAAATAGGCAGAGATAAGCCCTGCCAGGGCAAAGTCATACACCAGGAACACCAGGTTTGCCAGAACCAGCAGGAGGAGGGGCGTGAAAGGCCCTAAAAAGGAAATGCTTTCTAAGGGAACCCCCAGCATATACAGGGCCAGCAGGGCTTCCGCAATGCAGGCCGCGTTAAAAACCAGCAGCTTGGAGAGAACCCGCACAGGCCTTTTCCGGATGCGGGCCAGCAGGCCGAACAGGGCGGGATAATAGCCGAAAAACAGCAGGTAAATCAGGGCGGCCTCCCTGTCCGGG
Source organism: Neglectibacter sp. X4 (assembly GCF_009917365.1). Lineage (NCBI taxonomy): Bacteria > Bacillati > Bacillota > Clostridia > Eubacteriales > Oscillospiraceae > Neglectibacter > Neglectibacter sp. X4. The sequence continues at coordinate 15,067 of NZ_QWLE01000050.1, forward strand.
GCCAAAAGCATGACGAAAACCGCCGTGGCCCCATAGCATCCAAAGCCCCAGGGCACCCCGGCCTCTGCCACCACGGGGATCAGCAGGCACCCCGCCATAGCTGGAGCAGCAATGCTGGCCATGGGCGCCAGGCCCTGAAAAAGCATCAAAACGGTGCCCAGCGCTGCCATAACGCCGCTTAACGCTATTTTTACTGATTGCTTCACAGCAAAGCGCCCCTTTCTGTCAGCAGCAGGAGATTAAATCCCCGCCCATGCATTCGCAGCAGCAGTCGGCGCAGATAAGGCCTTGGCACAGATCGCAGGTGTTGCAGCCTCCCGCGGCCATGTTGGGGTTATAGCCGCCATACATGCCAGTGCCTTGGTTCATGGCCTGGTTTAAAGCGGCGCTGTATTCGCCGTTGCCCGGCTCCATCTGGCAGGCCCGGGAGAAGTGATCCTTTGCCTCCTCCAGCCAGCCCCGGCGGTACAGCACAGAGCCTTTCAGGAAATACCATTCGGCATTGCGGCGCTCGGCGGGCACGCCGTTTAAAAGCTGCTCAGCGTCCGCAATGCGTCCCGCCATAATCAGGCTGCGCACATCGCTGAAAGCAGAGCCGCGGCTGCCGCCCACATTGTTGTAGCTATATCCCCCGGCACGCCCCTGCCCGCTGCCTGCCTTGCGCTGGGCGGTGATGGCGTCGTAGGCTTCGTTGATTTCCTTCATCTTCTCGTCCGCCAGCTCTTTTAAGGGGCTGTCGGCATACTGATCCGGGTGGTACTTTTTGGCAAGGCTGCGGTAAGCCTCCTTCACTTCCTCATCGGTTGCCGAGGGCGAAACGCCCAGGGCTTTGTACGGATCGCTCATGTACTGCTCCTTTTCCAGGTTCCAAAATTGATTCCCTTATTCTTCCTTTGCGTTCCAGTATATCCACTATAGCATGGAAGCCTTTACAGGTTTTGTAGTTAACACAGTTCAAAAGAGGCAGCGGGCCTCCTTTGAACCGGGCGGCGCAGCCGCCCAGCTTGAAAATCAGGTTATACCGATTTTCAAGTGTGTTTACTATAACTCCCGCCGGGGCTTTTCCTTAATGTGCAGAAAGAGGATTTCCCTTTGCAGCTCCGGCAGGCCTTTCTGCACCACGTTTTCGATGATTGGCTCAAAATTCATCAGGTCTATAAGGTTTAAGGGCAGCGCCATCTGGGCGGCTGTGCGGTTTAAAGCCGCGTTGCAGAAATTGTCTGCCTGGCGGCGTTCCTCCTCTGTCAGCGCTGTCTTGCCCCAAAATCCCAGCTTTGCAATAAAGGGGTTAAAGGCCCCGGTGCGGAGGTCCTCCGGCAAATCGTCTGCGGCGTCCATGAGGTAAACCCACCTGCCCAGGAAATACCCAAATTGGGAGAGGGGCATTTCCTGCCGCGCGTCCCCCCCCGCAAGCTCCCCGAACACCTGGGACAGCAGCCGGGCGGTAGGCTCGGCGCAGGCGTCCAGCCCGGCCTGGGCGCTTTCCGCTTCCGCCTGGGCAGCCATGGCCTTTTCCGCCGATTCAGCCAGAAAAGGATACCGCAGCCCGGCTTTGCGTGCCTTCCGGCGGAAGAAGGGCCGCAGCAGGCGCTTCCCCAGGGATTTCAGGAAGCCTTCGTCCGCAATGTCATCCTGCAGCTTGTGGTATGCCAGCAGCACCGTCAGGGCGGCGGCTTTCTGATAGGCTTCCCCTTCCCCCGCAAGATAGCGGCAGTGCTTTAAAGGGTTCATGGCGCAGGTTTTTTTATGCTCGGTAAGCTTCGCGCCGGATACGGCAAGGGCCAGCAGGGCATAAAAGGTGCAGTCATAGCTGAGCAGGAACCGGGAAGCCGGGCCGTATTCCTGGCCCAGCACCTTGCAAAGCTGGCAGTACACCGCCTTATACTGCTCGTACTCCCGCACCAGCAGCTCCGATTTGTTGGGGCGCACATATCCAAACAAAAACAATACCCCCTCTGGCTTCCTATTGTACCCCATTCCCTCCAAAAGTTGTTGAACACACTGTAAACATTGGGCGCGGCGCTTTTTCTTTATGTATGCCCCTGCCCGCCGGGAAGGGGCACAGGGCTACCGCCCCCGGGGAGAGACGGGCTTCTCCGGGCTTTCGCCGGCAGCCTCCCGGGGGATCTCCATGCTGGAAAGCTCCCGGTAAGACTCCAGCTCCGCCCGGTTGGCAGGCGCGGCATACATTAGGCCTGTACATTCAGTGGCGGAGCAGACGTTTGACGTGCTGGGGAATTTTCCCTCCGGCAGGGGATCGTGCTCGTGATACTGCATGGGCTTCTTTCCGCTGTTTTTGTTTTTCACAGAGATGCTCCTTTCCCTTTTGCGGCTTCCGTTCTATATTTTTCGCGGGAAGGGGAAAAATATGCGCTGGGGAAAGCGGCGGGAATAAGATGGATCCTGGCATTACTATACATACTTAGAAGTATAACCTCCATGGTAATTTTCAAAAAATCCCCATGTATGGAACACCCCTGAAAGCGGACAATAGCTTTCGGGGGTGATTGATGTGAAAAATCTAGAGAAAGGAACGGTACCGGGCACAAAAGGTGGTTGTTTCATCGCCTTCCTGTGCGAATCCTGTACCGCGTGGCGGTTTTTATGATCCCATATTTTTGGGGGGATGTGCCAGCCAGAAGCCTGGTAAGCGGGGGCGTGTCCGGGGTGACCTTCAGTTCCCTGCTGCGGGACGATCTGGGCCTGCGGGATTTGCCTGAAGAAGTCCGGAACAAGCTGGAAAGCCGGGAAGGGATAATCCGCTCTTCCCAGCAGTTGGAAGCCATGATAAACGAGCTGAGCATCCAGCAGTAAGCGGGCAGGCGCGCCCGGCCCTCCTTGTTCCTGGCAGGAGGGGAGGCAGCGCCCGCTTACATAGGCAGGCTGCCCTGGAGGAAATCGTAGGGGGTCTGCTGGTATACATAGTAGTTCAGCCAGTTGGATACTAATAAATGGGCGTTGCTCCGCCAGGTGAAGGGCGGCGTGCGGGAATGATCGTCCTCCGGGAAGTAGTGGTAAGGCACTTTGGGGTTCAGCCCCTTGTTCATGTCACGGAAATATTCCTTTGCCAGGGTGTCCCGGTCATATTCCGCGTGGCCCGTAACAAAAATCTGCCTGCCCTCCTTGTCGGCGACAATGTGCAGCCCTGCCAAATCTGACACAGCCAGGGGGATTAAGCCCGGGCACTGCCGGATATCCTCCAGGCGCACCTCGGTATGGCGGGAGTGGGGGGCAAAGTAATTGTCGTCAAAGCCCCGCATCAGGGGGTGGTATGGATTTAACACAGTATGATTATAAATGCCGCTGAGCTTTTCCGGCAGGGGATACTTGGGCACCCCGTAATGATAGTACAGCCCGGCCTGGGCGCCCCAGCAGATGTGCAGCACAGAATACACGTTCTCCTTAGACCACTCCATTATATCGCACATTTCCCGCCAATAGTCCACTTCCTCAAAGGGTAGCTTTTCCACAGGCGCGCCTGTAATAATCATCCCGTCATATTTCTCCCCCCGCACATCCGGGAACGTCTTATAGAAAGCGTTCAGGTGCCCGGCGCTGGTGTTCTTGCTGATATGGGTGGCAGGGTGCAGCAGTTCCACATCTACCTGCAAGGGGGAGTTGCCCAAAAGCCGCAGAAGCTGGGTTTCAGTTTCAATCTTGGTGGGCATTAAATTAAGTATGGCAATCTTCAGAGGGCGGATGTCCTGGTTCTGCGCACGCTCGTGGCTCATCACAAAGATGTTTTCAGACTCCAGCACCTCAATGGCAGGCAGATCCATCTGGATTCGGATAGGCATTTTGTCACATCCTTTAGAAATTTGAAATTTTTAAAAAAAAGGGGTTGACTTTCCTGGCAATAGGTGTTATTATATCAAAGCTGTCCCGCGAGCCGGAAGGCGAAGGGAAGCAAAGACATTATACCACAGCCTCTC
>NZ_QWLE01000051.1:0-18848 GCF_009917365.1 Neglectibacter sp. X4
GCTGCCCATGCGGTTTTCCATAGAATCCATCCGGGATTCCATGCTGCCCATGCGGTTTTCCAAGGAGTCCAATCGGGTTTCCACACCACTTAATCGGGTTTCCACACCACCCAGCCGGGTGTCTATAGAGCCGATATGGGTGTTCATTTGTTCCAATATGGAGAGAATTTTTTCTTCGTTATTCATACCAATCGCCATGCGATACAGAATTCGCACAAAAAGCTATGTAAACATAACCTTTCGTGCCCGGTACCGTTCCTTTCTTCGTGTTTTTCACACCAATCCCTCGCTTTATTTCGTCTTTACAGCTCTGGCTCTGCCCTGCGGCGGGGCCGGGGGGCCACTGTTACGGTAAGCTCGTTCTGGCTGGAAAGGTTGGAGTCAATGTCCAGGGTATAGCGGATATCCATGGAGCCGCCCTCCTGGCCCAGGGCCACCTTCAGCTTGCTGGTGAACACCCCCACAGTGAGGGAGCCGAAGCCTGTGTCATACAGGCACAGATGGCGGCGGCCCTCCTCCAGGATAAGCCGGGTGGAAGAGCCTTGGCGGATCATGGTAACCTTCCCAGGCTCCACCTTGAGCACGGCGGTGTGGGCCTGCCGGGGATCGTCCTCGTCATATTCCTTATAGGCGATAAATTGCGCGCCGTCCCGCTGGGTATAGGTGCCAGTGGTGCTCAAGGTCACTTCCCCGCGGTCCTCGGCCTCGTATAGCTGCCGCCCGGTGATGCTGATATTGTAATCGTCTTTAAGCATGGCTTTCCTTTCACCTCTCATAGGGACAGTGCTGGTTTCCTGTTTTTTACACAATAAAAGAATGCTGGGGACTGTTTTGGGGCATGTGCTCTGGTCTTAATATGGGGACAGGCTTTTATTAAGCAAATTGCTAGGCGCCTTCCATGCTTACCCGTCCTGTGCGGCCCTGGACAGAGTGCCCTAAGAACAGCTCTGCCACGCCTGTAAAGCTTTCCGGCTCGTCGGTGACAAAAAAAGCGGCGCTGCGGGGGTTTCCCTCCCCGCAGAGAAGGCCGTCCTCTGCCAGCCGCCCGGCTAGGGCCAGGGCGGCTTCCCGGCCCGCGTCCACCAGGGACACGGAATGGCCCATTACGCTGGCGATGATGGGGGCAATGATGGGATAGTGGGTGCAGCCCAGAATCAGGGTGTCCACGCCGGCTTCCCGCACGGGGCCTAAGTACCGCTGGGCCACCAGCCGGGTGACCTCCTCCTGGGGGGAGATAAAGGCGTTTTCCACCAAGGGCACAAAGAGGGGGCAGGCCTGGGAGTATACCTCCAGCTTGTAGTCGATCCCCAAAAGGGCCTGGCGGTAGGCGTCGCTGTGGATGGTGGCGCTGGTGCCGATAACGCCCACTTTTTTGTTCTTGGTAAGCCCGGCGGCAGCCTTTGCCGAGGGGCCGATAACATCGAAATAGGGCACAGGCAGGCTTCTGCCAATGTCTCCCGCTGTAGAGCTTACTGTGCCGCAGGCCGCCAGCACAGCCTTCACATCGTGGTTCATCAGGAAGGCCATGTCCTGGGCGGCATAGCGGCGGATGGTTTCCCGGCTGCGGGTGCCATAGGGCACCCGGCCAGTGTCCCCAAAGTATACAATGCTCTCCCGGGGCAGGATTTTCTCCAACTCCTTCACAGCCGTAAGGCCCCCCAGGCCGGAATCGAATACGCCGATGGGCCGGTTGTCGGGCTTTCGGCTGCCAGCAGGCTGGTTATCCATTGCCGCCGCCCCCTTAGCAGCCCGCCTGCCGGAAGGCAAGGGCAATCAGCCTGTCAAGCAGCTCTCCATAGCGCAGCCCCATAGCCATCCACAGCTTGGGGTACATGCTGATAGAGGTAAAGCCCGGCAGGGTGTTCAGCTCGTTTAGAACCACCCGACCGTCTCCCTCTGTCACGAAGAAGTCCACCCGGGCAAGGCCGGAGCAGCCCAGAAGCCGGTAGGCCCGCACAGCGGTTTCCTGAATCTGTTTGGCGGCTTCCTCCGGGATACGGGCAGGGATATAGAGCTGGCTGGTGCCGTTTACATATTTGTCGTCGTAATCATAAAACTGGGCGGAAGCGCCGATTTCCCCCACCATGGAGGCCAGGGCGTCCTGGCGGTTGCCCAGCACAGCGCACTCCACCTCCTGGCCCTTGATGCCTTCTTCCACCATGATTTTGCCGTCCTCTTTTGCCGCCTTGCGGATGGCCTCGTCCAGGCCCTCGGGAGACTCCACCTTGCTGACCCCCACAGAGGAACCGGCGTTGGCAGGCTTCACAAACACAGGGAAGTCCAGGCGGGCGCAGATTTTATTTTTGATGGTTTCCGGCGCGCAGTCGAAGCGGTCGGCGTAAAACCACAGGTAATGGGCCTGCTCGATGTTGGCGGCGGAAAGCAGGGTGTGGGTGACAGCCTTATCCATGCAGATGGCGGAGGCTTCCGTGTTGCACCCTACATAGGGGATGCCGGAAAGGGCCAGAAGGCCCTGGAGGGTGCCGTCCTCCCCGTTTTTTCCATGGAGGGCGGGGAATACGCAGTCCAGATGAATGGTGCGGGGGTTTTCCCCCAGCACCACCAGCCCGTGAAGGGAAGGATCCGGGGAGAGGAAGGCAGGCTCCACCGGGCCTTTCTCCCATTGCCCTGAGGGAAGCAGCGCAAGCTCGCCGGTATACAGCAGCCAGCGGCCCTCCTTGGTGATGCCCACCATGTGGATATCATATTTTTCCCTGTCCAGGTTTTCCAAAACCGACGCTGCGGACATGAGGGAAACCTCATGCTCAGAAGACTTCCCGCCGAAAAGTACGGCAAGGTTGACTTTTTTACCGGATTCGCTCATAATGATTCCATCTCATTTCTATAAAAGGATATTTCATTCGGAAAGTACAGAAGGAGTTCAAAGGACATAACCCCGCTTTTCATTATACTATATGCACCGGGATTTCGCAACCTGCAAAAGCTTTCGGGCAAGACTTTTCACAGGCCGGGCCGCTTCCCCTGGGAAAGGGGCAAAAAGCCGCCTCCCCCTGCGGAAAAAGTGCTTGACAAAGCCAGGGAGGTGTGGTATATTGTAGAAGCTGTCCAGAACCAGAGACAGCAGGTAACAGCCATAAGCGCTGTGTAAACGGGTTGACCGGCCTGCCGAGGGAAAGACAAGCGTTGTGCTTAAGTTTTTTGCAGCGTTTGTGCGCCTTCCTGCGGTTTTGCCGGGAAAGGCGCTTTTTGTGTTGTTTTGAAACACGTCCCCTTTGAAAAGGACGAAAGCTTTTGGCTTTATCCCTTTTCAAATGGAACGGCAACCGGAGGTGAAACGAATTGCCCAGTGAGAAAATTTTGGAGCAGAAGCAGCAGCAGGTGGCGGCTTTAAAGGAAGCCTTTGAAAAGGCCAACGTAGGCGTACTGGTAAACTACAACGGCATCACCGTGGAGAAGGACACAAAGCTGCGCAAGCAGCTGCGGGAAGCCGGCTGTGTGTATAAGGTTGTGAAGAACACTCTGCTGTCCCGCGCCTTTAAGGATGCGGGAATCGAGGGCCTGGACGAGTGCCTCAACGGCACCACCGCCATTGCCTACAGCGAGAACGGCTACACCGAGGCCCCGAAGATCCTTTCCGATTACGCCAAGGATAATGAGAACTTCCAGGTGAAGGCCGGCTTTATTGACGGCGGCGCGGTAGACGCCAAGAGCATCGACGCTCTGGCGAAGCTGCCCTCTAAGGAAGTGCTGCTGGCCCAGGTTCTGGGCGGCCTGAACGGGCCTATCCAGGGCTTTGCCAATGTGCTCAATGGCACCATGCGCGGCCTGGTAATCGCGCTTAACGCCATTGCGGAGAAGCAGGGGGCATAAGTCCCCGGATTAAGTTAAGCTGAAAAGAGAATTTTAAATGGAGGTATTTACCCATGTCTGAGAAAGTAACCAACCTGATTGAAGAAGTAAAGGCCCTTACCGTCCTGGAGCTTTCCGAGCTGGTTAAGGCTCTGGAAGAGGAGTTCGGCGTATCCGCCGCTGCCCCCGCTGCTGTTGCTGTGGCCGCTCCTGCTGCTGCCGCTCCTGCTGCTGAGGAAAAGACCGAGTTTGACGTTGTGCTGAAGTCTGCCGGCGCCAACAAGATCAACGTTATCAAGGTTGTGAAGGAAGTCACCGGCCTGGGCCTGAAGGAAGCCAAGGCTCTGGTTGACGAGGCTCCCAAGACCGTGAAGGAAGGCGCTTCCAAGGATGACGCCGAGGCCCTGAAGGCCAAGCTGACTGAGGCTGGCGCTGAGGTCGAGCTGAAGTAAGCAGCGTAACGCTGGATCTAAAATGCATAGGAAAGGCCCTGGGGTTTCCCAGGGCTTTTTTGTTTTTTCCGTTCCTATTTCACAAGCTTGTATTCATAGCAGTTTTCTATGATTTCAAAGCCGATTTTCTGGTATACCCGGTTGGAGATGGGGTTCTTTTTATCCACGAAAAGGGTGCAGTATTCCTTGCCCTCCCTCAGCTTTTCCTGGCAGATGGCGGCGACTGTGTTCTGGCAGTAGCCCTTGCCCCGGTGCTGAGGCGGGGTGTATACCGCGCTGATACATGTCCCGTGGGGCAGGTCGCGGAACACAGCCGCCATGGAGACGGCCCCCTCCCCGGGCGCTTCAAAAAGATAATAGAGGCCGTTTTCCACCCGTCCGCCCTGTTCTTTGCGGATGTCCTCCAGGCTGTGGTCTTCCCCGTGGATGTCCAGATAGAAGCCATGGCACCACTGCGCCACAAGGCCCATATCATCCCCGGTGGTTTTCCGGACAGCCCCAGGCAGCTTTTCCGGCTGGATAACCTTTTTCAGCACCATGATGTCCATAGAGGAACGCAGGGAAAATTCCCCGCCGTAAGCTTCCATGAAAGCCTTTGCCAAATCTTCCCGGGCGGTGACGCCCTCGATTTCTATGTTCCCTTCCCGCAGGTACCGGGCCAGTTCTCCTGCCGCCTCCATAGATTTTTCCATCCCCTGGGGCGCGTTCAGGCAGATATTCCAGGGCGCGGTGTTGCCGAACAGCAGGCACATCCGGCCTTCTTCCTCATATCGTCCAAAGAGCAGGCCGGGGTGGCAGCCCTCCTCCCGGTGGGTCTGGGCGTTGCCCAAATTGAGCTGCACAAGGGCTTCGTTTTCCAGCAGGAAGTCCCGGTTTTCCTCCAAAAATTCCCCAGGCTTCCCATAAAGCTTACAAACCATCTTTCTTTTCCTCCTTTCGGTTTTTGCCATTATAGCACCGGAGACAGGCTGTGTCAATGCGCCGCCTGCAAAGGGAGAATTCTGCGCGGCCTCCCCAGCTTCTAATTTAGAAATATAGGCTTGATTTTTCACCTGCCTTTCTGTATAATTTACTATATATGGACTGGGGGATTCCCCGGCAACGAAACAAGGAGGCGAGCCTAGTGCAGAAGCGCGTTTTGGTGGTAGACGATGACGAAATGAACCTGACAAGGGCCAGGATCATCTTGCAGAAGGATTATGAGGTGCTTTTGGCAAATTCGGGGATGGAAGCACTGCATATACTGAGCAAGGAGAAGGCCGACCTGGTCCTGCTGGATATTGAAATGCCGAAAATGAACGGATTTGTTACATTCAGGCGCATAAAGGAGACGTATGGCGAGATACCTGTCATCTTTTTAACGGCCTCGGGGCTGGAAGACGATGTGCTCAGCGCAATCAAGCTGGGCGCGGTGAATTACCTGAAAAAGCCTTTCCTGCCCCAGGAACTGCTCAGGCGGGTCGCGCTGGAGTTTGAGAACCAATGAGGGCGGAGGAACAGACAAGCAAACACCTGCTGCTGGCTGTCATCGCAACAGTTTTCAGCGTGGCGATGAACCTGATGACGGTTTTCATGGGGTGGGAGCTTTGGGTGATCCCTTTGATGGCGGCAGGCTGCCTCAGCGTGTGGGTTCTGCACATTGGGCGGATTGGCTCCGGGACGCTTTATGAAAGCCTGTGCGCCGGGCTGCTGCTTTTGGAATACTTTTTTTACAGCGTACACGAAACCAGCCTTTTTGATATCCCCAACATAGCCGGCATCCTGGTGTTTTCCCTGTTTATACTGAACAGGAAATGGATTCTGCACGCAATGTTTGCCCTGTATGTGCTGGCCCTGCTGTACCATACGCTGGTGCTCCATACCATCACCCCTGCCATGGAGCTTCACGACGCGCTGCGCCTGGGGCTTGGCATGGTGGTGGTGCTGGGAGGGACTTCGCTGGCCCGGTACTGGATAAACAAACGCAATGCCCAGTGGAAATGGTATGAAAATGTGCTGGCAGAGCTGGAGACAGTGGGAAAGCAGAACGCTGTGTTTTTATCCAACGTTTCCCACGAGCTGCGCACCCCCATCAACATGGTTATCGGCATCAGCGAGGTGGCCCTGGGGAAAGACCCTCCCAAGGATATCCGGTCTGATCTGATGTCCATTGAAATGGCGGGCAAACGCCTGTCCAGCCAGATTAACAACATGATGGACTACACGGAGATTGTGGCAGGCACGCTGATTCCGGCAAAGGAAGAATACATGATCACCTCTGTGCTGAACGATGTGATTACCACCACTGCCCTGCAAACAAACCGGCAGCATTTGGAGCTGGTGTTTGATATTGACCCGAAGGTGCCGGCAGCCCTTGTGGGCGACGCGGAGAAGATTTCCCACGTGCTGAAAATCCTGGTGGAAAACTCCGTCAAGTTCACAGAAGAGGGGGGCGTAAACGTCCGCATAGGATACCGGCAGGAAGCCTATGGCATGAACCTGATCATAGATATCCATGACACGGGAATTGGCATGACGGACGCCCAGTTGGTGAAGATGTACGATGACTTTTACCAGGCGGATACCGGAAGCAGCCGTTTCGCAGGGGGGCTGGGGCTGGGGCTTCCCATTGCCAGAGGGCTTTTGGATGCCATGGGCGGCTTCATCCATTTTGACAGCAAGAGAAAGCAGGGCCTGCATGCCCACATCGTCATACCCCAAGGCGTGGTGGATCAGCGGCCCTGCATCGTTTTGCCCCATGCGGATAAGCTTTGCATCGGCTGCTACTTCAAGCCGGATAAATATGCCTCCGATGAGGTTCGCGGCTATTATGACGGGCTGATTTTAAGCTTGATAAAAGGGCTTAACATCCAGGGGTATCAGGCCCATAATTTTGAGGGGCTGCTCAAGCTGCAGCGCAGCTATGAGCTGACCCATGTGTTCATTGCGCAACCGGAATATGAGGAAAACCCGGCGTATTATGAGGAGCTGGCGGAAACCAAGTCGGTTATCGTCATTGCGGAAAGGGAGTTTGTCCTGAACAGCGGAAGCCGGCTGCTGGTGATACATAAGCCTTTTTCGGCCCTTTCCGTTGCAAACCTGCTTAACGGGGAAATGGGTGAACGGGGCTTTATGGAGGATCAGGCCGCGGGCCGCAGGCCCTTCACCTGCATAGGGGTGCGGGCCTTAGCGGTGGATGACGAGGAGATGAACCTGGTGGTGGCCAAGGGCGTGCTGGGCAGCTATGGGATAGACGTGGACACCTGCCTGAGCGGGCGGGAGGCTGTGGCCCGGTGCGAGAAAATCCCTTATGACATTGTTTTCCTGGATCACATGATGCCAGGCTTTGACGGCGTGGAAACCCTGAAACGGATCCGCGAGATCCGCGGCGGCGTATACCAGGATCTGCCCATTATCGCGCTGACCGCCAACACAGTCAGCGGCGCAAGGGAGATGTTCCGCAGCGAAGGGTTTACAGAGTTTGTCCCCAAGCCCATTGAGCGCTCTGTTTTAGAGCGTGTCCTGCGGAAAGCCCTGCCGAAAAGCTGCATCCGGTACAGCGCAAAGCCCACAAAACAAGATGTATCCAAAGAGGAGGAAACTGCCGCCCCGGAAAGAGAAGAAGAGGATCGCGGCCTGGCGGAAGCGCCGGAGGCTGCCCAGCCCAAAGCGGATTTTGGGTCCTCCCCTTACGGCCGGCTGTCGGAAGCCGGCATCAACGTGAAGCTGGGGCTGGATTATTGTGCCGGGGAAGAGGCCTTTTACGGGGAGATGCTCCAGCTTTTCTGCGACCAGTGCGCGGACAAACAGGCGGAGATTGTTTCCCTGTATGAAAGCGGGGACTGGGGAGAGTATGCCGTGAAGGTTCACGCGCTTAAGAGCACATCCCTGACAATAGGCGCGGAAGCCCTTTCCGCACAGGCAAAGGCCCTGGAGCTGGCGGGGAAAAAGGGGGACGCGGATTATATCCGGGAGCACCATCCCGCGCTGCTGCGCAGCTATACAGAGCTTTGCGAACAGATTGCCGCAATATGAACGCGGTATTTTGAGGCGTGCCCGGTTAAAGGCTTGGGCTTGGGCGCGCTCGTTTTGAGGAGTGAAAGAATGCGTGATTAAAAAATGGTTTGCAATCATCAATGATCACAGAATCAGCTTGTATGACCGGATGTTCCGCATTGTGACGGTTATATGCATGTTTGCGCTGGTGCTGATCCTGCCCATGGGCAGAAGCATTTGGAACATCCTGGTGCTGGCAGTCAGCCTTGTGGCTATGGGGCTTATTGTAAAGTTCAGCATTCAGAGGGGGCGTATACAGGCAGGCGCCACAGCCATTTCGGTGCTGCTGCTTCTGATGTTCCCCATCAGCTTTTTTACGGCGGGCGGCTTTTACAGCGGGGTGCCGGAGTGGTTTATATTCTGCTTCATCTATGTCTGCATCACGCTGCACGGGAGGCGGATGACGGTATTTTTCATTCTCTGTATGGTAGAAACGCTGCTTTGCTATGGCTTTGCCTTTTACTTCCCCGGGCTGGTGGCGCAAAATACCCAGCAGGCCTCTTTCTTTGATTCCGCGTTTTCCGTAGTTATGGTGGGTATGCTGACCAGCGTGCTGCTTATGTTTTTAAACAAGATGTATCAGGAGGAAAACAAGCTTTCCCAGCAGCAGAAGAAGGAAATCGAGGAGTTAAACCGGGCGGAAAACCACTTCTTTTCCAGCATGAGCCATGAAATCCGCACGCCCATCAACACCATCATCGGGCTTAATGAAATCATCCTGCGGGGGGACGTGCCGGAAGATGTGGCGGAGAATGCCAGGAATATCCAGGGCGCCAGCAAAATGCTGCTGACCCTGATTAACGACACGCTGGACTTGTCCAAAATTAAATCCGGGAAAATGGAAATTGTCAATGTTTCCTATGAGACAGGGGCGCTTTTCTCGGAAATCGTCAATATGATATGGATAAAAGCCAGGGAAAAGGGGCTGGAGTTTAAGCTGAACGTGGATTCCTCTATTCCCAGCATGCTTTGCGGAGACGAGGTGCGCATTAAGCAAATCCTTATAAATTTGCTGAATAACGCGGTGAAATACACCAGCGAGGGTTCTGTCACCCTTTCTGTCCGGTGCGAGCGCCGGAGCCTCAACCAGGTGCGCGTCTGGTATTCTGTAGAGGACACCGGGATGGGGATGAAGAAGGAAAACATCCCGTATATTTTCAACGCGTTCCGGCGGGTGGACGAGGAAAAGAACCGCTATATTGAGGGAACGGGGCTGGGGCTGAGCATTGTCCAGCAGCTTGTGGAAATGATGGGCGGGCAGATCAGCGTGAACAGCGTCTACACCAAAGGATCTACCTTTATTGTCATGCTGGATCAGGATATTGTAGATGAAAAGGAGCTGGGCACGTTTACCCTTGCTTCCCGTATAAAGGGCCGCGAAGGGGAGTTATACCATCAGAGCTTTGAAGCGCCGGACGCCCATATCCTGGTGGTGGATGACAACGACATGAACCTGATGGTGGTAAGCAAGCTGCTTTCAGAAACCAAGATCCAAATAGATACAGCCCGAAGCGGCGGGGAATGCCTGAAGCTGACCCAGAACCACCATTATGACTGCATCCTTATGGATCATTTGATGCCGGAAATGGATGGCATCCAGTGCCTCCATGCCCTGCGCGCGCAGCCGGTAGGGCTGTGCCAGGATGTTCCTGTGATTGCGCTGACAGCCAATGCAGGCAGCGACAACCAGCTTTTGTACCGGAAGGAAGGGTTCAGCGGGTATCTGGCCAAGCCGGTAAGCGGGGCGCTGCTGGAGGCCGCTGTGCTGAGCGTTCTGCCCAAGGAGCTGGTGGTGCTCAGCGAGGAAGCCAGCCAGGCGGACATTGAAAAGGGGATTTTAATCTTTGAGCAGGTAAAAAGGCGCTCTATTATGGTCACTACAGACAGTGTGTGCGACCTTCCCGGCTCTCTCCGGAAGAAGTTTGGCATTCCTGTATGCCCTTACTATGTCTGCACAGACGACGGGCGCTTTTTGGACGAGCAGGAATTAAAATCGGATGAACTGCTGCTGCATATTGCCCAGGGGCGCAAGGGCTATTCCCAGGCGCCGGAGGTGGAGGATTACGAAAGGTTTTTCGCGGAAAAGCTGACAGAGGCCCAGAACATAATCCATATCTCTATGGCAAAGCATGTTAGCGAAGGGTATCAAAACGCCTGCGAGGCGGCGAAATCCTTTGAAAACGTAACGGTGATAGATTCCGGCCATCTTTCCAGCAGCATGGGGCTGATTGTGCTGTGCGCGGCCTATATGGCGGAGCACCATGCCGCAAAGGAGGAGATTGTGGAGGCCATAAAGCGGATGAACCGTTTTATCTCCTCGGCTTTCATTATCAACAACACCCACATGCTGCGCCAGTCCGGGCGGATATCCAAGAAAGTGCAGGTGCTGTGCGATTCCCTGCTGCTGCATCCTGTGCTGGTGCTGAAAAAGAGCAGGATGGTTGTGGGCGGCATGAAGATGGGCGGGTTTTACCGCGCGGCCAAAAGCTACATCAAGCGCACGCTTCTTGATACCAGGAATATTGACCGGCGCATTCTGTTTATCACCTATTCCGGCATGGATGAGAAAAAGCTTCAATATATCCGGAAACTAGTACAGCAGTATTGCCCCTTTGAGCGGGTCTATATGCAAAAGGCTTCTTCTGCCATCGCAAGCAACTGCGGCCCGGGTTCCTTTGGACTGCTGTTTATGAGGCGTGATGACTCTACGGCCTCCTTCTTCCATGTAGCTGAGCAGAACCGGGCTGAATAGGGAAAATCTTGGGCTTCTCTTAGCAGGGTTCCCGCCAGCTTTGGTGGCTATAGCGTAAAAAATACAGAGAAAAGAATGATACCGGGCACAAAAGGCTGATATTCCATCTCTTTTTGTGCGTATTCTCTATCGCATGGCGATTAAGATGGAAAAAGCAGCGGCATAGGAAAACCGTTGCTTTTCCTATGCCCAGCTTGCCTGGCTCCGGGTTCGCAAGCCTTCCAGACGCATGTATTTCCCCGGGAATAGCCTTTGTCCCCGGCTTTCAGGATTCCCAGTCCAGCTTTGAAGGGGAGGCCATTTCCTGATACCTTGCGGCTCTGGTGCTTTTTTTAAAGCTCGGGAGGTTCCTGCTGCTGAATAAAGTCAATTATTAGACGGTTTGCGATTTGTCTGTACAATGTGATACCAACTTTATCTAATGAAGGAGGGCCAACATGAATCGGGAAGAAGTGAGAGCATGTGTATTGCAGCGGAATATCCTCTTTCAATGCTGCAAACTGTTGTCTATTGTTCTCCGTCCGGCTGACGGATTGCGAAATCTGCGGCCTGGAAACGCCCGCCGCAGAACGGGCGGCGGCGCAGAACCCGGATGCTCCTGCCTATGTCCTGTATACCTCCGGTACCATGGGACGGCCCAAGGACGGTGGACGGTATGAGGGAAAAACCTTATCATTTGTATGTAGACAGCAGGGAGAAAACATTACTTTTACATAGCCTTGTGGAGCTGAAAAATCAGCTCATACAGCAGGGCAAATACGGGGATTGCGTTAATCCTCTGCTTCCTCTTTTGCCTTACATAGTCCGTTTACAGTTGCTTCTATGACGGAAAGCTCTTTATCGTCTAATCTGTTGAGCTTTGCGTCTAAGCGTCTGCGGACAGAACTTTTTTCGACTTTCCTGTTTGGGAAAGGTAAACCCCTTAAAGCACGTTGAGGACGCTATCGAGCAGAACGACAATAATTTTGACGGTATCATCAACAACACGCCCACCCCTACTGCCGACGAGATGGAAGCAAAGGCGAGAAGCGGCGAACAGATCTCCCTTACATACATCAATCTTCTCACAAGCGGCAGGCTCATCACCTACCTTGCCGATATTGACAGGCAGGCGCAGGAACGCTTTGAAAGGCTCATAGAGGGCATGAAACAGTCACAGGGCATAACGGAACAGCTAAAGGAAGAAAATTCCTTAGAATGGACAGGGCGGCTCAACAACATAAGGGCGTGTGCGAGGGAGATTGTGAACGAGGAAATTGTAAATGTATAGTAAACTGGTGGCAGGGTGTAAAAGCCCTGTCGCTTTTCTTGTCGGGAGGCTATTATTAAATTTGCTTAGTTGATAGAGTTTGTTTGAAGATTTATGATGAAATATTTTGTGAGAAGCGGCAAAATCTTGTGAAACAGCGCATTATGCCGCATTTCCTGACAACAGACCACCCCAATTACTACGAATTTACTACCAAGGGATGAGCTTTGATACGACGAAACACCGGGAAATGCGGACATACGGTTTTGCGCCGACCTTTGAACTGCCCTCTAAAATCACATATCGCCCGACTGGATAAGCCGTCTTTTCTGCATGGAAAAGGCGGCTTTTTCTATGCCCGTTGTAGCTTTGCAAAAAAACCGCAAAATAATTTCAAATTATCTGCAAAAAAAGAAGAGCGCTTAAATGGTAAAATAAACCGTTTAAGCGCTCTTACTTTTTAGAAATCAGTTTGGCTTTTTCCTGCGGTTTCCGTGTTCCTCCAGGATCAGGTTTTGTCCTGTCCTGGGCTGCTGGTTCGGTATGTATTCCAGCAGCTCCGACAGGTCGCAATCTAAAGCTTCACAGATTTTGTCCAGGTGGTCGAAGCTTACCCGCTCGGCTACTTCTTGATATAAATCGCTGATAGTGCCGGGCCGGATGCCTGTTTCCCTGGCCAGCTTAGATTGTTTCCACCGGCGTTCGCCGAGGATTCTGGATAGATGAATTTTAATCATCTTTCATGCCCCTTTATTGGGCATTTTACCAGAAAGAGTATAATTTGTCCGCACTTTGTAAGGTTGTGACAAATATCGTAAGAGCCTTACAATATCTGTTAGAAATTGCGGATAATCAGCTCTGCATAGTGCTTTTTGTTGTTCCCGCTGCCGGACAGGTTTTCCCTGCGTTCCACCCTTTCAATATTATAGCCCATATACAATTCCCGCACCTCGGGGCAGTCATTGTAGGAGAGGATAAAACGGCCCTTAAGAGGCTCCAGAGAGGCCCGTAAACGCTGGTGGTCATCGGGGGTAAAGGGGGAGTCATAATACCCCTCGGTGCCAATATACGGCGGGTCAAGATAGAACAGCGCGGCCTTGCGGTCATACACCCGGATAAGGTCTGCAAAGTCCTTGTGTTCTATGTTCACGCCCCGGAGCCGTTCTTTTATGGCGGTTAAGCGTTCAACCGCATTGTCTACCATCTTTTTACTGGTTCCATAGGTTCTGTGCTCACTGCCAAAGCTCAGCTTGACCATATAGAAAAACCGGGCGGCCCGCTGGATATCTGTAAGCCCCCGCATATCAGCCTGGGCCACATAGTCAAAAAACTGCTCCCTGGAGGACAGCAGCCAGTCAAATTCCCGCTGCAGCTCCCCACAGTGATACTTTACACAGCGGAACAGGTTCACCAGATCGCCGTTGATATCGTTATAGACCTCCAGCTGGCCCGCCTGCCTTTCCTTGGCGAAAAGCACCCAGGCCGCGCCGCCGAACACTTCAATATACCGCTCCACCTTATCCTTGGGGAAGCGCTCTAAAATGGCTTTGCGCAGGGTACGCTTGCCGCCGATCCAGCCCATAAAGCTGTCCATATAATAGTCCATCCCTTTCTGTAAATTAAGGGGCCAGAATCCTCGGGCGGACTACCGAAGGGCAGCAGGCTATTTCAGCTTTTCCGCGATCCGCTTGGCAAGCACAGCGGCCTTGCACTCGCTATGGGTCAAGCCCAGCTTGCCGCCGCCCACGCCGGAGATAATACCTTTCTCCACCAGCTCCCGGATATCCTCCCGCCAGTAGCTGGGCACCTCATCCAGGGTGTTGTAGGTGGGGTTGATCTCGTCGTACATTTTCTTAAACTGCTTGCCGTCCATGATGCTTTCCTCCTTTGCCGCCAGGTCTTTTGCCGAGGCAATTTTGTTGATGTAGTCCAGGCACACCCAGCCCTCGCCACAATAGCCCCAGTTGCCATCCTCTTTGGTAATGGTGAGCACTGTGCCGTCCTCAAAAGCCTTAATGACCGATCCGCTTACCGGGGCCGTGCGGCAGTTGAGGCCGTCATCGGCGTTTACCTGGCCCTGGTACGGCTTAAAGGGCTCAGAGGATACGCTGCTCAGTTTCCGATTGACTTCTTTGGCAATCTGCCCCAGCCGGTTATAGATATAATCACCGGGACAGGACTTGTTGGCGTAGTCCCGATGGACTGTCAGGTTGCAGCCATTCAGATGATTCATGCGGGTGTTTTTGTCCGTAGACCACACCAGCTTCTTGATGCCGTTGCGCCTGCAAATGTCCGCACACAGCTCAATGAGGGACTTCCACACATGTAGGCTTTGATTTCGTTCCTGATATTCATAATCATATCTCCTTCGATAATCGTATTCGCCATCCGGCGTAGAATTTGAAAACGCTCCCAGCGACCAGGGCAAGCTGTTCACAATGCCCAGGCCACAGGAGCGCACATCGGATTTCAGCGTTCAGCGTGAAGCCATGCGAAACCATGAATACCAGCAGAGGACAGCGTACCATGTTCGCCGTCCGGCGTTGCGTGTTTCCACGAAAAAGCGCCATACTGATGCCGTTCTATTCGCTGATTTCACATAGATTAAAATTTAGTGTGCAAAAAGGGCGGCCTACCGAAGCAAGCCGCCCATATCTCAGGTGCTTTCCGTATTCTGCTGGGCCTCCAAAGCCTTCTGCCGCCGTTTCGCCATGTACCGCCTGTTGTACTCGGCTTTCTTTGCCCGCTTCTTCCGAAGCTGCTCCTGTTCCTCCAATTCTTCCGCAGTCGGTTCCGGGATAGGCACATCAAATTTACCGATAAACTTCAAGTAAATATCGACTTCCTGCGTCCGTTCGCCGGTAGACCTGTCCGCTTCATGGACAACGATCTTGTCCACAAACTCGTTAATCATCGGCGTGGTCAACTCGGAAAAATCGGTGTACTTCCTGGCAAGGGCCATAAACTGATCGACCTTTGCCGTATCCGCTTCAAAACTCTCCAAGTCCGCCTGTGCTTTCTGGATGGACGCTTCCAGCGTTTCCTGTTCCTGCTCGTATTCGGCAGACAGCACATCAAACCGCTTTTCGCTGATTTTGCCAATCGCATAGGATTCGTAAAGTTTCTTGATGATACCATCCAACTCTGCCGCCCGCTTCTGCTCCCGCCGCACACGTTGTTTCAGCGCCTTAACGGTTTCAGCCTGCCGGACCTCTGACGCGCTGCGAACCTTCTGAATAAACTCGGCCTCGTTCTTGATCGCGTAGGTACTGGCGGAACGTATTGCCTCCAAGACCAATTCCCGCACAACGGCAGTCCGAATAAAGTGCTGGGAGCAGACTGTGCTGAATCTGGCCCTGCTGTTGTTATAGGTGGAGCAGTTGTATTCGTCCCGGTCCGGCCTGCGCTTCCCGTTGGGCCTGCCCTGCCAATCCCGCGCCTGTCCCGCGCTGCCCCGATGATTATACATCTTTGCGCCGCAGTCGGCACAGAACATCAGGCCCGTCAAAGGATTCGCCTCGCCCAGAGTGTCCGTCCGGCGCACGACCTTTCGCAACTCCTGCGCCAAATGCCACGTCTTTTCATCCACAATGGCTTCCTGGGTATTCTCGAAGATCACCCAATCCTCTTTCGGCGCTTTTTTAGGCCGTTTGTCCTTGTAGGATTCTTTATAGGTGCGGAAATTAACAGTATGCCCCATATATTCGGGCCTTGTGAGCATATCGGCAACGGTGGTTCCCTGCCAGATATAACGTTCATCTGAATAGTCCCTGCTCTGGCAAGTTCCCTGGTTCCGCTGTCCCAGGTAGTAGGCGGGCCGCTCTACCTTCTCCTTCGTCAAAATGCGGGCAATTTGGTGGGGACCATTCCCTTCAATCGTAAGCTGGAAAATCCGGCGCACAACCGCCGCCGCTTCCTCATCAATCAGCCAGTGTCCAGGGTCGTCCGGGTCCTTGCGATACCCATAGATAGCGTGGTTCGTGGTGTGCTTGCCGCTCATGCCCTTGGCTCGGAGTACGGAAGTCACTTTTCGGCTGCAATCCCGAATATACCATTCGTTTATGACATTCAAAAAGGGGGCGAACTCCCCGCTGCTTTGTACGCTGCTGTCTATACCGTTGGAGATGGCGATAAACCGGACGCCCTTTTCCCGAAACATAACCTCGGTATAGAAGCCAGTTTGGAGATAATCACGCCCAATCCGGCTCATATCCTTGGCAATCACACAGCCGACCTTTCCGGCCTCAATGTCCGCAATCAGGCGTTTCCAGTCCGGGCGGTCGAAGCTGCCGCCCGACCAGCCGTCGTCTGTGTAATGGGCACAGTTACTGAACCCATGCTGGGCAGCATACGTTTCGAGCATCAGTTTTTGATGAACGATCGAGTTACTATCGCCCGCCGACATTTCATCGTCACGCGATAACCTCTCATAGAGGGCCGTGATCTTCTCTGTGTCCAACCGCTTTGTGTTCATAGCGAACTCCCTTCAAGCGGCTGGGTCATTTGTGGTATGTTCATTGTACCACAGTCCGCCGCATTTGTCACGGCCTCATGCTGAATTAAATGCAGAATTTTGTCGTTCATGGTTTCCTGGGCGGTATCGCTGAAATGAACCCGGAGTTTGTAGGTGGTAGAACCGATACGCCGGTAGATCGTGGCAGTTTTCGCCTCTGCCGGTTGAATTGTAGTTATATTGGCCTTCCTTTCTTGCGGTAGGTCGCAACCCGTGGTATGATGTTGGTGGGTGTTCCAGGCAAACGGAAAGCCAGCCCTCAGTTGCGTAATGTCGTTTGCAACCGAAAGCTGGCTTGATGTGCCTATGTAGTTTTGTCGTGAAAGGACGATGGTTTTCACAGCGTCCAAAGCATCCTCTCACTAATAGGAGAAAAACCGTGAGTAAAGCGGAACCATTTTCAAAAGATTTTTGAAATTTCCTTGGAGCGCCCCGGTTTGTTCGCCTATTTCTATTATACGGTGAAAATCGCCTGGACCACAAAAATATGGCGATAATGCAAGATTTGTCCATGCCGCTCAGAAAAATTGCAAAAATGCAAGATGGAATCAAACTGCGCCAAGCATGGTCTGGTCAGTAGTAAAATGCTGTTGACCAGAACCAAGAGTGCAAAATGCACACTTGGTCCTGGGTACAACGCGGCCGACAATTTGTCGGTGACGTTACGGACAAATTGTCCGTTTGGTTTTGGCCTGCGTCATTTTGCTGCTGACCACAAAATCAGAACGCCATTTGTTGTTCTGATTGGTGGCGGTCAAAATGTCCGGCACCAGCAGAGAAAGGTGATGGCATATTTCGCTGCCACCTCAACGGCAACGTGACGGAAATTTTGACCACAACGTTGGCAAAAATCAGAATTACATTTCTGATTTTCAGCGGAATTATTGTATTGGGCGAGGCATTACCACCTTTCTGGCTATATTCATTCACCACAAATGACCAGCCGCTATGTTATATTTGGGTAGCTTTTCTAAACTACCCTTTATAACATACATCCTCGGTGGAATTGTCGGGGGTGATGTCAAAATACACAGGCTCAGAATTGAGAACATAGCCATAAGGGGCCTGTACCTCGACAAGGGAATAACCGGTTCCATAGGGCAGGACTTCCGGGGTGATGAGGGTGCCGTCTGTGGTGGTATAGAAAGTGTCGATGGTTGTAACTGCCGGGTAGGTGAACCGCATGGTAACAAGCTGACCGTTGGGGTCAAAAATCTGGAAGCCAGCCCCGGCGTAGGGGATAGCCTTGCCAGTTTCCGCGTCCGTCTTGATTACTTTGACGTAGCTGGTGAAGGGAGCGCTGTTAATGAGATAGCGATAAACCCCACCGTCTTTGTTGATGAATACGTCAAAGTCCTTCATGAGTTCACGCCCGTCCCAGCCTTTGGTCTGACGTACAGTATACACGCCGTAGGGCAGCAGCTCGGTTTCCGCATAGCCGTTTTCATCACAAATCAGGTAGTCCCGCTCAGACTCCTTGGCGCTGTCATAGCTGCCGGAGGACTTCAGGAACACGGCAAACTCCGCGCCGACTTCGGGGGTCTCTATTTGGGTGGAGCCATCGTCACAGTGCTTGATGATGGTGATTTTTCCCTTCTGTACGGTCTCAGGGCTGGTAAGGGCAGGTGCGGAGTTAAACTCTACCTCATACTGCTTGGGATCAGCGCCCACAGGGTACACGGTTTCATCCAGCAGATATCCCTCGCTGGGGCTGATCTCCTGCACTGTCCAGCCGGAATCGCATACATAGTAACTTGTAGTGAAATGACCGTCGCTGTCGGTGGTGTAGGTGTCCACCAACTCGCCGTCTTTATACACACCATACACGGCCCCCGCCAGAGTAGCGTCGCCCTGCTGAGTGCCGTCCTCGGAGGTCTTGACGATTTTGGCGGAGCCGTAAGAAACATTGAGTTTCAGGTAAGCAGCAATGGGGTCTGTGACGGACTGCGTATAGGTGACGGTCCAGCCCCGTATACATGCTGGTTTCCCCGCACACCAGCCATACCCTTTTCCCCCGTCTTGGGGGTGGGGATTTTT
>NZ_QWLE01000052.1:0-18595 GCF_009917365.1 Neglectibacter sp. X4
TTCTGACCATATTTTCTTAATATATTCTTCATTGATGTGCCGGAGGTTTGGATTTCACTTTGAGGGGGATTTCATCGTGCGTGAACCGGTTTGAAGATATGATACACATGGAGCGGCCCGCCTCTAAACGCCCGAAGATGGATTTGGGCAACCGGGCTAAATTGTTCATGCCCTTTTCGGCCTTGCGAGGTTTTGATATGGCGGTGCTGACCAAGGAAAAAGAAAACGCCCTTGTTCCGAGGGCGCTGCTGTCAGACGATATGCAGGAGGTTTTGGAGCGCAAGCTGCGGCAGATAAGCGTGGGGGATACCGTGGCCGTCACCTATTTCAGCCTGCAGAAACGGATAGGCGGCTATGAAGTGGGGCAGTATATCACGGAGAGGGGCGCGGCAGAGGAAATTGACGAATGGGGCCGCACGCTGGTACTGCCGCAATGCTGTGTGCCGTTTGCGGATATATTCGATTTGCAGAGTGAGGTGTTGGGCCATACAGACGCAGAGCAGGCGTAAGCAGTATGTGGAGGTACTGGCCACCCACCGCATTGACGGCTCGGTAAGGCCCCAGGCCATCACCTTTGCGGCGGGGCCGCGGTATGACATTGAAGAGGTAAAAGGGGTAAAACTTACAAAGCTGTACACGACAAAGGAAATTGCCCGGGAGTATACGGTTATCATCCGCAGCAAACAGACCAGCTTGTTTGAGGATGACGGGCGATGGTTTGTGCTGATGAAAAGCTGAACACATAGAGAAGGGGAGATGCAGATAATTCTACACCTCCCCTTTTCTATTACAATAAGTTTGATTGGAACCCTCGCAGCCAGCCGGGGGTTTCGTCCGTCTGTTATCCATAAAACAGGATATTAAGATTATCTGCCTAAATTGTCCAAAATTTATTCTGGTGCTCTTCCAGCCATACATTCAGTATGCCCGTATAATACATGCGTTCATACATGCACAGCCTGCCGTGTGCGTGTGCACTGTTCCATTCTCTTATCGAGTCCGTTGTCCCGATATACACAATTTCCCCGGATTTTGAGTGTCGGGCTAATAACTGCCACCCCGACTCCATCCACAGCAATGTGAGCCTGCCAAGTGCAGGATAGCGGATGATTCTTTCTGCCAGCAAGTCATCCAGAGTAAAAATATCTTGTTTTTCCCAATAGTATTTTAGAATCTTCTTTACACGATTTTGTCTGCCCTTCCCTTAATTTCCTCATACCGCGCTATGTTCTCTGCTTTCCAGCCCCTGGTCTGATCCGGGCAAGGCAGCACTAAAATCAACCGCAGGTTGGGGCAGCCGTTATCCCGTAAGCGTAAGACCGTTTCGGCTGCAAGTGTGTCGAAGCCCTAAGCGCCCCCGGCGCCGTAATAAATGACGCCCTGGCTGTAAAGCTCTAGGATGGTCGTTTCCAGCTTTTGCCGGATGCCCTCTAGTTCTTCTGGCGGTATGTTGCGGTGGCCGGTGAAGCAGCAGGTCTTTTCCCGCATTTTTCTCCCTCACTCGATGCGTATTCTGTTTTACATATCTATTTTAGAATATATCCATACTATAGCAAATAGGATATAATTTTGTCAAGGGAGGAGTGGGTATCATGCCGAAATTTGTTCCGAAGAAGCCGGAAAAGGAAGTTATCTCTATGCGCATATCGGTTGATACCTTACTGGAAGTTGACCAAAAAGCGGCCGCGTTTGGTATCAGTAGGAATGAGTTGATAAATCAAATGATAGATTGTGCCTTGGCCAATATTGATACTGCATCCGCACAAGGTAATAACTAAAACTGTTTGTAAGCGCCCCCTGTGGAGCTCTTTTCTATTCCGCGCGGATCGTATGCAGCAGGGCCTGCACGGCGGTGTTTTCCCTGAGATCCATGCCTGACTGCTGCTCGCATTGGGCGATGCAGGTAACGATCTGTCCCCCGGCGAACCGAAGCCGGGCCTGATAGTAGCTGATATTGTTGCAATCGTAGAGGACATCATATCCCCTCGTCGCATTTACTGTGATCGGCCGTACAACGGAAGCGGGATGCAGGCTGGGGTTCTCTTCAAAAAGAGCTTGCAGGCCCGACAAAACCTCCCTGCCGTCTGGGGCGATCTCTACCGTAATGTATACCCTCTGGTTGGGGGAAAGGCAGCACAAGGCGAATGGGTGGAACATCTCGTCGTGAAGGTAAAACCCATCCGGCATGGTAAAGGAAACACCGTGGGCTGAAAACCGGCCGCCTGCAAATTGCAGCATATAATTTCCCCCTATCACTGGTTAGAGTCTGCAAACCGCTCTAATTCTTTAATTGTCTCTGCTAACTCTGCCCGCTGGTCCTCTGGCATAGATAGAAGTTTTGAAATGGCGTCCTTTTGATTCTCCTTTGCCTCCGCAACCAGTTTATCCATTGTTTCCGATGGGAACAGCAATAAAAGATTTCTGATGGTTTCTTTCACAACTTCGGCATGGTCTTCTTCACTCAGCATGGCAGTTGTGGAAATCACGTTTTCCGCAATAAGCCAGACAGCTGTCTGGGGATCATCAGGGGCCATCTTCTCTGTGAACCGGTCTACCACCTCCCCAACGGAAAGCTCTAATTCACCTGCAACCTTTCTTAAATTATCTGCCGTCTTTTTCATAACCTTGATATCCATTTTTTCTAAATATGTTTCACCCATGTGTTTCACCATCCTTTTGTAATCGGAGCTCTTTTATAACACTCTTTTCATCCTCGGTCAACTCCCCAAACCACTGCGGGTTCGGCAAGGGCTTCCTGCTCCGCTTTCCTCTTTTAAGGCAATTCGCGTCCATGTTGGCAAACCTTTCCGGGAACATGAAAACAGTGGCGGGGACGCCGTAAAGTTTCGCTAATATGCGGAGGGTCTGCACATCCGGACTGGTCTTGCCGCTCTCGTAGTACGAATAAGTCGAGCGGTTTACCATCAGTGCTTCGGCAACCTCACGCTGGCTAAGGCCGCAGGCCAGGCATATATTGCGGAGTAATTTTTGCAGGCTGGGTTTGAAATCCCTCTTATACTGGTTCTCCATTTTTCACCTCTCATTATCTTCAGCAGTCAGTATATGGTCAAATTTATTCACATCTCATCCTATAAAAAGGAGGCAGCTTGTTCCGGGGGCCTTTCCCCATACATAGCCGCCTCTTTTTTTGGGCGATTACGGTTATGAAACTGTCCCTATGGTAATCCAGTACGGGTCTACCCAATAGCCCCTTGTTTCATTCCAGCGGCGCTTTTGCAGTTTTCCGTTGTACATCCGGTATTTGTTTACAATCACATCGGCGTAAGGCTGGATGCCGCTGTTCACGGCCTGGAAGGTTTCTTCAGGCTGCGGAGATATCTCAGCGGCTTGTGCTGCCGTGCATAGAGTGGCAGCCATCAAGAGGCTGGCACAAGTACCGGCAATGACTTTTCTTAAAGTTCTCATGGGTATGGCACCTCCATAATGTAATTATTTTCCATGCGGAACCCGTCCGCAATCATGACTTGTGCAGCTTCGGTGGTTAGGTGTACCTCCCCCTGTTCCGTTTTGAGGATGTAGCTCCCATCGTTACAGTAGGTGATGGTGCCATTGGAAAGGGCATAGTCTGTGTAATCTTGACTGTTGGGCTGATAGGCGGGTTGGAAAATCACCAGATAGCTGAACAGCCACAGTATAGCAGCTATTAGAATAACTAAACCTGCCCACGCCCGTTTGCCTTTGCTTTCTTTGTAAAGGATCAGATAGAACCTACTTTTGAGGGAGGATGCGGCAAGCTGCCCGGAGGAACCGGGGTGGTTGCTGGCAAACGCTAGAAGTGTCTTGCAGTAATACCGCCTAGCACTGGGGCGGGCTGCGTGTAGGACCTCCATGTCACAGCGGTGGTCGCAGAGCCGTGTGATGACTGCCCGGCAGATGTGGATGCCCGGGTTCCACCAGAACATGGTGCATAGGACGCGGAGCAGGAAATCCAGTAGACCGTCGTGGTGCTTGATGTGGGAGGATTCGTGCTGCAGAATCAGCTCCAACTGTTTTGAGGTGTAAGCTGTATCCGGTAACAGGATGATTTCCTGCCAAAACCCCATAACACATGGGGTGTCTACTCTGGACGTAACAGCAACACGCAGGTTTAGGGTATGATGCTGGCGGCAGAACGCCTCTATGCGTTCATCTTGGGAAATGGGAAGATTCTGGACTGACAGGAACCGATACGCATAACCAGGCACCCATAGAACAAACCATACAGCAGCACCGACGGCCCAAATCTTATAAATCCATGGTTCTGTGAGGGGTGTGCCTGCCGTCTCACCGATGAACCGGTGCAGGTGGTTGAGTGTGGCAGTCCCCACTTCCTGCGTGGCTGCAAATTCCACAGGGGAGCAGCAGCGCACCAGGCAGGCTCCCGCGAGGAAGATAAGGGGCGCAGTCCCCATATGGCACAGGGAACATTTGCTTCGGCTCAACAGCGACAGGGCTATGGAAAGCAGCAGGCCCCACAGTACGCTGTTGAGGATGGAATGGATTGTGACGGTCATTTTTTCTTGGAATCCTCGATCAACTGTTTTAACTTTTCCGCCTTCTTTGCCGAAATCTTTCTGGTGAAACAGATGGCAGAAGAAATAGGGCGGAAATTATTCCCCGTACTCCGTGCCGGGGCCTCTTGCTTTGAACAAAAATAGGTGAACCACTTTATATAACGCTCTAAACAGGAATCCGAAATTCGTCGTTCCCTCCACCTTTTCAGAAAGAACATGCAGACATTATAAAGGGCTGTGCCTTTCAGCTTCCCTACAAATGCACATCTCTTTAAGAGAACCGCAAAATTTTCTTCTTCCACTGGCCCTCTAACGAGGGAGTCCATAGAGATGTACAATGTGTCGCAGATTTTAGAAATCTGGCTTATAGAAAAACTCGACTTGTGGTACGCTAAAAAGTGTGTGAGTTCTTCACATGGTATGGAAATGGTTTCTGCAAACTGGGATTCGTCTATATGGCATATATCCATGTACCGCCGAATCTGATAGGCTAATTCATAACAACTAATCTCTTCTGTGGTCACGCCTACCCATCCCTTCCGGCTCTTTATTTTTTCCATAAGCCTTGATTCAAGTTATATCCTGTATTTAAGTTTGAAAGAAGCTTAAAATATCTGTACAATACATATCATATAGATAGCATCGTACAGGAGGGATAAGCGTGCAGAACCTCAAGTCTCTTAGGCAGGAAAAAGGTTACAGCCAGCTTGAAATGGCAGGTGAATTGGGCATTCCACAATCCACATACCAGCAATACGAGGCAGGCATCAATGAGCCAAAATTCTCTACGTTGATACAGATAGCGGATTATTTTGACGTTTCCATTGACTATCTTATTGGCCGTACTAATGTCAGAGAACCGTGGGATAAAGCAGGGGACAGGGTGATAGCTGAGCTGTCCAGCTTGCGAAACCCCAGAGCAAAGGAAGCCATTCTGGCCTTGCTCAGAGAAATCAGGCAGGAGGACAAATAGTCGCTTTCAACTATAATAATAAACTACAAAACTCGTTGTGTCAAGAGTGTTTTTAATACAAATTTTGTCCTTTCTTGTTATATCTCTACCTGCTATACTGAAAAGGTAAGATGAGCAGAACAGGATGGCGGATGAATTATGGTGAAAAATTTGCGGATGCTCCGGGAAAGCAGGAAGTTATCTCAGGAAAAACTTGCCGCCCTGACCGGTTTAACTGCGCGGCGGGTCTTTTCTTATGAACAGGAAACAACTGAACCAGACATAGAAACCCTTGTCTTGCTCGCGGATTTCTTCGGGGTAACGATTGACTTCCTCGTAGGCCGTGCCTCTGAAGCAGCCACTTCTCCGAAAAGTGCCTTGCAATTGTCCAAGTTTGGTGAGCGGGTCAGGAAGTTCCGGGAGGAGAAGGGGATGGAACGCGCGGCGCTCGCTAAACGTGTGGGCGTGACCTCCGCCTATTTGGGTCTGATAGAGAACGGCGGGAAAATACCAAAGTTGGAGACGTGCCTAAAAATACTAAATGCGCTTGGGATGTCTGCTGATGTAGCTTTTATGGATAATTTGGACGCTGCCGCACCGAAAAAGGCCAGTATGCTCCAGTGCCAGATTGCGGCCCTGCCGCCTGAAAAGCAGCGGCTTGTGCTGAACCTATTAGAATCTATGATACAGGCAGTGCAGGAGTGAAGTATTTTGCTTTTTAAATCAACTTGAGGATGGCCGGGCATTTTCCCCGACCATCCTCTTTATTCTGTCCGCCAAAGTGGGAGGATTGAAAAAAGGAAATGTTTCTCTTGCATTTTCCAGTTTTTGTGATAGAATTGAGAAAAAACATCACCATGAGAAAGGAAAAATTACATGGCTATAAATCTAGACGCGCCCATGACTTGGCATGAATTCAAAAAACTTGAGAAAGAGGAGCAGCGCGAATATCTGCAGCACCTCATTGACACTTATGGCGCGAACGCTGTATCCTTTGGCAAAATGTTTCATGTTGGCGCTCAGACTGTCCGCAAGCATATTGCAGAAGCCGATCTGGGCATAACCTTAAGCCGCGGCAGCCGTGTTGACAAGGTGCGGTGGAACGAGTTTTTAGGCATCGCGGATGAGGAAGGGAGCCAGGAGCCTGCGGCTGGCACAGCTCCTGCCATGCAGATTTGTTCGGCGACCCTCCGCTTTGCAGGCAAAATTGATGTTGACACAATTGCGGCAGAATTAAGCCGCGTCTTTGACGGAAACACCCAAGGGCAGATTGAGGTTTCCTTCACGGTAGGCGGCCAAGCTGAGGAGTAATGGCCACAGCATTAAGCAGAAAAGAAAAAGCCGCGCCCGCCAATCCATGTTGAAAATCCCACCAGCACTTAAGACTTTTTCTTTCTGCTTCTATTCACCTGGGAGGTTAACTCCCCCCCGTCACCATGGCACCCTCCCGGTGACAGCCCATAGCGAGGGAGGCCCCTTGTGAGTGGTTTTCTAAAAATCACCAGGAGGGGCCTGTTTCCGCCAGCGTATAGAGGTTGGAAGAATCCGCGCCATTCTTCCGCAGGCGCCCATCCACGTGGACGAACCCCGCTTTTTTCAAGTCCAGCACAGCCCGCTGCACCGTCCGTTCCGAAAGGCCGGTATCACGGGCGATTCTCGGCACGGAGGGGAAGCAATTCCCCTTCTGCCCGGCCCGATCCGCCAGGTACAGATATACCACGATGGCCCGGCTGGGCAGGCCGCTCCTGTATAAACATTCAAGTTTCCCCATCGTATTCACGGCTCCTTTCCTCACGGTTTATTTTAACCTTCTCCCCGGGTACAGCTTCCTCCCTTTTAGTTTCCCGCTTTGGCGGCGGGAATTTTGTGCGGATAGCCCGCATCAGATCCTCCCGGCTAGCGTAATGAACAGGGCGGCCCCCACGCTCTGGCACTTGGTAGGGTTCGCCGAACGTGATGCCCCATTTGAAGAACAATTTCAGTTTGACCTTCATAGGATAGGCCCCGGTTTTCATGACAATAAACTGCCCTTTTGGCATGGACTTCAGCTCGTCAGGAGTCATCAAAGGCCGCTCCATCATCTGCAAGGATTGGCTGGGATCATTCTTGCCCCGGTTTACAGAACCTGACAACACAGTCCGGCTCCCCAAGGATTTGCTCATGACACCCGCCGTCTCGCTGTTAGGGGCAAATCCGCCAAAAACAGTGAGCTGGACATTGTCCACGATAATCTCTGCGCCCTCTTTTCCGTAATTTTTTTCAAGCTGGGCCAAAGACTGGATGATGGGGACGATACTTAACCGACGTGAGCGGGAGGCCGAAAACATCATTTCTGCCGAGTCGATTTTGGGCAAAGTGCCAAATTCATCGGCAAAAATACTACTTTATTATCTAATTTGCCGCCATTTTCATCTGCCACAGCCAATATCTCCCGGTAGAGCTGCTGAATCACCAGCGACACCATGAAGAATTTTCCGGGATCTTCCTCGGGCATTACCAGGAAGATGGCGGACTTCTCTTTACAAAAGGTTTCCGCATCCACCGCCGTACCAAAACACAGGAGCTGCTCCAATTCCGAATCCAGGAATGCGTTTAGTCGGGCAAGTGCTGTTGACATAATACTAGCCATGGCCTGCTCGCTGGAGGACAGCGCGGCCCCGGCAAACCATCTTGCTTTATGTTCTGGCGGCAGCGTGTCCATAAGGATGTGGAAAAGCGTTTTCCCTTTGACCTTGCTGGGGGCCAGCAACTCCTGGATCAGCTTGAAAATAGACACGATGTGGCGTTCCTCGGGCCGGCAAAACTCGGCGGACAATAGAATGACCGAGGTAAGAAGGCCCTCTGCCGCATCGTAGAAAAACTGGTTTTGCCCGAAGTTTGCCGTATCCTCCCCAGCCATGACGATGGTTTTGGCGATGATCTTGGCATACTTTTCAGCCTTGGCTTTGCAGGTAAGTGAATTTGTCGTTTTATACAAATCAGTGTATTTATTTACAAGATGCAGGAGGTTGAACCCATCGCTCCTGCTAGGGTTGCGCAGGTCAATGATGGAAATCTTGTAACCGTAGCTGTCCCTTGCAATACTGGAATAGTTACGAAAAATATCGCCCTTTGTGTCCGTCGAGACGAATGACATTCCAGATGCCAGCGCGTATTCGATGCACGGGTAGAGCCAGTAGGCAGTCTTGCCCATACCCGCCGCACCAATCATCATGGCGTGGACGTCGCCCGTGTCCACCAGTGCAGCCATGCCGGCCTTGCTTGATTTGCACCCCACCACGATGCCTTGCTCTTTGGGCAAGTTCTTTCCCTGCCGCCAGAGCTGCGGCGTAAAATCCGCCCGCACATAGGTGCGGGCTATTTCTTTTTGCGTGGCCCATCGGGCTGTGCCATGCTGGCCATTTCCCACGGTCTTATCCTTGATGTTCAAGGTGTAAAAATTTGACAGTACGGCGATAACGCCCAGGACCCCAAACATGAGCCCAGCGGCTAAAATTAACGTGCCTATATTTTGCGGCATTTCTTTCACAACCTTTCTCTTGACTTGTCTTTCTTTTCAAAACCTTATATAATAGAAAAAAGAAGATTAAAGAGCGGGGAGTGTTCCGTGTGGACAAAAAAATGAAACCAGACGGTTATCTTGTCTGCGAACAGAAGATGGTCTATGCCCTGCTGATGGCCAGCGCCGGGATGATGGGGGCTTATACCTACCTCTTGCGAGGCGGTGTGTTCTGCAACGCCCAGACCGCCAATGTCCTGGTGATGGCGATGTCCTTCGGCAAAGGCGATTGGGCAGGCGGACTATATTATTTGATCCCTTTTGCGGCCTATCTGCTGGGAGCGTTTGTGTCGGAAATACTGCCATCTCCTGTCAAACGGCTGGGCTTCCTGCGCTGGGATACATACCTTGTCCTTTTCGAAACGGCGGCGCTGTTCCTGCTGGGCTTCGTCCCGCTGACCATGCCCCATCAAATCGTCCAAGTGGCGGTCAACTTTTTAGCTTCTATGCAGTATAACACCTTCCGGCAGGCCGAGGGCATCCCCATGGCGACCACCTTCTGCACCAACCACATCCGGCAGGTAGGAGTGGGCTTTGCCAGGGCCGTCCGGAAAAGGGACGGCACAGCCCTTCGCCGGGGATTTATCCATCTGGGGATGGTGGCCTGCTTCTTTGTGGGCGCGGCCTTGCTGACACCTCTTTGCAAAGCCATGGCGGAAAAAGCCATCTGGCTTACCCTGGTCCCCATGGGCATCGTACTTATTAAGCTCATCCGCGCCGATTTAGGCTCCGAGCATGAAGCCCTGGACCGCAAGCCCTCCGGGCATTGAGGTGTCACATAGCCAGCCCGCCCATTTGTATATCATCTGCCATTTCATCTTCCTGCACTAACCCTTTGCCAGCCTGCAAATCCTCGTTCCAATCCTTGTAGTCAGGAAAGTGCGCGCTGACCTTCACCTCCCATTCATCCAATAATTGTTTTGCGATTCGCCGGGCCGCATCATGCCCGGCTTTGTCATTATCCAGGCACAGGGTGACTTCCTCCAACTGCGGCATCTCATCCAGAAACCGTTCGATGGGGGAAATCCCTACGCCGCACAGCGCCACGTAGGAATTCTCCTGCCAGCCCTCCGGGTGCAAAGAAATGTAGGAGAGCAGATCGATGGGAGCCTCGAAAACCAGCAGGCGCTTGCCAATGCCTGTGTGATGGAAGCTGTAGGATTTATTGCTTCCAGCCAGTGTCTGCCGGAAGCCGGAACCTGTCAGCGTCCCCCGCATATGGACGTGCCGGGGCTTGCCCTGGCTGTCCCGGCCCACGAACACAGCGTTGTGCTTGTCGGCACTTTCATATAACAATCGTGCATGGGCAAAGGCTGACACCACCTTTGGGTCGATTCCCCTAGTCTGGCACAGGTATGCAAAAACCCGCCGCATATCCCTGTTTGCGGCGGGGCAGAGCAAGCGTTGCATCTTTGATACGGAGCCATTCGCTGCGCTCACTTCCTTGCGAAAATGGTTGGCTTTCTGCGCGCGTGGCTGGCTTGCATACTTTTCTCCCAGATGATGGGCCACGGCATCTTCTTCCGAGTACCCATAAAAATATTGCAGGAACTTCACGGCATCGCCGCCCTCCTGGGTGTACTGATTGAACCAAAGATGCCCCCGGATGGTGACGCGCTCGTCATGGTATTTCCACTCCCACTCGCTGCCTGACTTCTTCAGCGTCTCGCCATGGGAGCGCAGCCAGTACACCAGGTCGGTGCGGCCCGCCTGGTAACGGTCTTTAGCGGTCATGTTTATCCTCCCAACTTCTGCCCCTGGGCCAGCTTCTTCTCGGCAATTTTACTTAGCAGCTTGCGGTCAGTCTGACCCATCTGCGGGGCGTAGTATTCTTGCAGCTTATCTTCAAAAATGCGGGCGGTCTGGCGTAAGAGGGCAAGGCTTTGATTCAAAATAGGCGAAGCAAATTCGTTTTGCATTGCCAATTCCTCTTGTGGCAACTGCTCTATGTTCATCACCTCCACCGCCGCCTTGACCACCGCGTTGCGCACAGCCTTGAAATCCTCGTTCTGGGAGAGGGGCACACGCTCCGGCAGGTGGCTGGAGTAGGTCTGGATGATGCGCTCCCGCTGTTCATACCACATATCGTACAGTTCCGCAATGCGGCTGTCTGTAGCCAAGTCATCCACAATAGCATCCACCAGTTTCTTAGTGGCAGGTGGCAGATATCCATAAACCTTCTTGCCAGGATGCTTTTTGCGGACTGTTGTCAAGACGCTGGATGTCTTGAGAAACTGGAAACTCTAGCAGACCATTCCTGCTCTCCTGGTGGTCTCAATCAGTTAAGTGCCAGCCCAAACCAAATGCAGCACCCCGTTCAAATAGGAGAAAACCTGTACCTGGAATTTGCCGGGTCTCGGGATGTAACAATGGCGCGGCTGGTCCGGCTTCTGGATGCGGCAGGGTATGATTACTCTAATGTTACCTTGCATCTGAAAGAAAGATACGCGGAACCGGGCTTATCCGTGCAGCAAACAGATGAGGAAAGTTTTGAGCAGGATGAGGGCGGCCCTGTGCTGACCATGTGAGGTGTGGCTTATGGCAAACCTAGTGACAAAATTCAGCTACTTGAAGCCCGGTGCTCGCCAATCTCGTGGTGGCTACGTCAAATACATCGCCACCCGCGACGGCGTGGAGAAGC
This sequence comes from Neglectibacter sp. X4, assembly GCF_009917365.1. NCBI lineage: Bacteria > Bacillati > Bacillota > Clostridia > Eubacteriales > Oscillospiraceae > Neglectibacter > Neglectibacter sp. X4. Next base: position 11,667 of record NZ_QWLE01000052.1, read on the forward strand.
TGGACGACACCCAGCGCTTGGCCCCTGCCACCGTGAAGCAAATGCAGTTTATTGAAAACTGCTGCAGGATTTTCCTGACTGCAAGGAAATGCTGGAATACGAGGACTATGCCGCCAAGCAGACCATAGGTACAGCTTCGGATTTCATCAGCCGCGCGGTGGAGGATAACGCCCAGAAAATCCTGGACTCCAAAACCTATGCGGACTACATAGCCACCCGCCCCCGTGCCGAACGCTTCGGCAGCCACGGCTTGTTTACGGACGATGGTGTGCAGGTGGACTTGCAGAAGGTGTCCGATGACTTGAATCAGTACAAGGGCAATGTTTACACGGCGATCATCTCCCTGCGCCGGGAAGATGCACAGCGGCTGGGGTTTGATAGCGGTTCCCGCTGGCGGGATATGCTGCGGACACAGACCCAGGCGCTCTCGGAAAATCTCAAGATTCCCATGGAGCATTTGAAGTGGTTTGCAGCTTTTCACAACGAAAGCCATCATCCCCATACCCATCTTATCGCCTACTCCTCCACAGAGAACGAGGGCTACCTCTCCAGGCAGGGCATGGTGAAGCTGCGCTCCGCCTTTGCCCGTGATATTTTTGCGCAGGATTTACTCTGTGTCTATGACCAGCAGACCGCCTATCGGGACGAGCTGCGGCAGGTCAGCCGGGAGAAAGTGGAGGAACTTGTGGGGCAAATTCGAGCAGGACAATATGGCGGCACCAACTTAAATGCGTCCTTGGTCATGCTGGCCAGAAAGCTGAAACATACTAAAGGAAAGCTGTCCTGTTTCTCCTTGGATTCAATAAACTGCCGGGTGAACCAGAACCCGGCCCCCATAGCCGCAATCAGGAACACAAAGGCCAGCAGGGTACAGATGGTTTTCCTCATGCCCGCACCGCCCTTTCCAGGTCAAAGTTTTTTATGCCGTCCACATCTTCTACCAGTTCCCCGGCTGTAGAGGACTCGAAGTAAATGCCCAGCACCCGCTTGATGTCCTCCTTGCCCATGCGCCGCACCTCGAAGCCCCGGTCGGTGATATTCTTCTCGATGGTGTTGATGTCGTGGAACACCAGTTCCGGCTTTTCGTTTTTGGAGAACCGCACCACAAACAGGAACTGCCGGGCCGTAGACATCTCCAATTGGATGCCGTCCAGGTAAGCCATGTCCTGCTGGAGCGCCTGGCGGACGGCTTCGTTTTCTTCCTCCTGCATCCGCCGCTGGATGAACCGCTTGTTATCGTCAAAGCGTTCGCAGGAGTCCAGGCAGGAAATCTCCAAGCCGGGGTGGGTGGAGAGGACAGTCAGCAGATGCCGGATTTTCACCTCCACATTGGCGTGGGAAAGGACGGAAATGTTGGTGGGCTGCACGAGAAAGACCACCAGCTCCCCGCCGGTGGTCTTGATGCCGTAATTTGTGAACGCCTGCAGCCCCAAAAGGCTCCGGGTGGAGTTTTTTCCTTTACGCTTCATGGCCATGCTTTTCGTCCTCCTTGTCCATAGCGGCCTGGATGCCCTGTCGGGCCCAAATATCATGGATGAGCAGCCGCCCTTTTTGCGTCCAGCGGGTGAACAGACGGGTTGTTACGCTGCCGTCCCGGTGGTTGATGGTGATGGTTTCCGACTCCGTGTACCCCTTCCCGGCGTGCTGCTGGTAGAGAATCCACTGCCCGTTGACCCGGTACTGAAGCCCGGCTTCATGCAGGATCCGATTCAGCTTAATAGCGGAAATATGATAGTCTGCCGCAATCTGCGACACAGCCATAGCCCCCTCATAGGAGAGGATGGTGTCCACATAGTTGCGGATAGGTTCGAAGTCCGCGATAGCCTGGCGCTGCCTTTCGTTTTCTGCCAAAAGGGCCAGCCGCTGTTCTTCTGTGTCGGCCAGGGCGCGCAGGGCAGAGGGGAAGTCTTTCGGGAGGTTATAGCCGCCCGTTTTGCGGATGGAGGGCAGCACTTCCGAAGTCACCCAGCGGCGGAACTTCCTGGCTCCCGGCAGTTTGCTGGACAGCACCAGAGAGTATAGCCCGCTTTCATTTATGATGGTCATTTCCTGGATGCCGGAGGGGGTGTCTATTTTGGACACCCCCCTGTCTGCCGCATCCACCTTTTCCCTGGCGGCTTTTGTTGGTTCTTTATATCCCAAAGCGCGGGCCACATCTTTACCTACCATCCAGGGTTCGCCGTCCATAAAAACAGTACGGATCTGGCCGAATTCGTTATTGCTGAAAACCTGTAATGCATTCATACATTTCCTCCAATCTCCCAGCCATACTCCTGCTGGCTGAACAGCAAAAACCGTCCCGCGTAGCGCAGGTAGTCCAGCACGGTGGTTTCCTCCATGCGGATGGACAGGAACGCGAACGCCGCCGTCAGCGCCAAAGGCAGCACCAGCCCAAGCTGAGTCAGGGCCAGCACGGACACCAGCAGCCCCACGCAGAGGATGGCGAAATCCCGCAGGCACCAGAACCAGAGGTTCGCCGTTGCTTTCAAATTTTGCGGATAAATATACACAGTCATGTTTGGCCTCCCATTTCAAATTTGTTTTCTTCTGTTTCTTTCACATCCAAACGCAGGAACTTCCTGCGCAGATAATTGGCGTGCTCCGGGGTGATGGCCCCGTCGTCGATCTGGGCCGCGTTGATGCTGGAATAAAGCTCACACCACAGGCAGTCCAGCAGGGAGGAGCCGTTTTCCAGGCCCTCCCTGTAGGCATCCAGGTCATGCTGCAAATAACCGGGCAGGCCGGTTTCGGGGTATTCGTTTAGATCCATGGCCCTCCCTTCTTCAAAAGAAAAAAGCGCTGTTTCCAGCGCTTTTTAACCATATTTGTCAGGACATGGTTTGTTCCATGCCGCCGTTCTGTTCTAACGGTTCCTTTTGTAATAGTTCCAGTTTCATGGCAGTGAATTCATAGATTTTGCGGCTTGTTTCCAGAGCCCATTCCGCATCGGATTTTTCCACATCCAATTCATTTGGATATCGCACCACCACGCTGAATGGGGCAAACCGGGGGCATATATCTTCCCATACTTCAAACCCGGAATGAATTTCTCCGCACATCTGACACAACAGGCCGCAATCATGGGTCTTGGGTATTTCCTCCCTATAAAGGGACAGGATGCATTTCAGCGATTTCTCCACCGCCTGTTGGCAGTGGAAACAAATTATTTCATATGGGGCTGGGTGGTGCTCCATCAGGCATTCCGCTGAATAGAGATCCAGATGGGCTTTTTCAAGCCATGACCGGCTGCAGACTGGCTGGCCCGCCATACAGAAGCACCCCCTTCTCTTTCACTGTCCGTTCTAAGGTCGGAGCGTCCATCCTGCCGGAGAACCGGCTTTCCCTGGCCACCAGAATATCCAGGGGCTTATGGCAATGCTTATGCAGGGCAACATGCAGATCCTGCATGGCAGCAAGGGGCCTGGGGCCGTCATCCGGAATCACCACATAGAGATCATAGTCGCTGTCCTTATGGGGAATGCCATAAGCATACGATCCAAACAGATAGATTTCCCGTGCAGGCACAGTCTGACGGATCACATCACACAGCTTACCCAATTCCTGCCGGTTTTCCTCTGTCATGGCGCTCACCTCTTTCCACATTCATTATACCGGAACTTCCACAAAAAATCCACTCTTTCTTTTTTGATAGTGGATTGAAAATCTTTCCTGGCTTCTACAACGCCCGTGCAATGCTGCGGGTCATATTCACAGCGGTCGATGTGGCATGGACAACGCTCATCATGTTTACCTTTACGCTGGAATCCAGCCCGAACTGCTGGGCGATCCTTGGCACCTCGCCCGCCGCCAGCATAACCCCCAGACCCAGAAGCATATTGCTGTTGAACGTCAGCAGGCCCAGGAACAGCAGGGTTGTCTGCAAGAAAGCTGTCAGGCACAAGGCAATGATTTGCTTGCACCATTGGTTGAAGCCGTCGGTATAGCCACGCGGCACGGAGAACAGGTAAAGGCTCCCCACGGCCATCTGGATAAGGAGGATGCCGCCCCGTTTTATGTTGGCAAAGAAAACTTTTAGCACACTGTATGATAATCCTATTAACATACAAAGAGGGAAAATCCCCTCCGCGATAATGCCGCCCGGCCCGCCAAAAACCTGCACCAGCACCTTCAGCGCCACATCCCCCAGGTTGAAATCCGTTGTACCCACGAAGCTGGCGGCGATGTCCTTGAGGAAAACATTCTGTAGGCTTATGCAGAATTTATACAGCTCCACCGGCACCACGGTCACGAGGTTCGCGGCGAAAAATCCCTTCAGCACGTTGATGGCGGTGGACTTGACATTGGCCCGCCCGGTCTGGTACTCCAGCGCCAGGTCGAACGCCGCCACAATCATGCCACGCCGAAGAGCGTCCAGCCCAGCAGCATGAACAGCCGCACCGACGAGGTGATCCAGGTAAGGTCAAAAATCTCCGCGCCCATGGCCCCGATCTGGGTGAACACATCGGCCAGCGTGTCGTAAAAGCTTTGGAGGAGCCAGGTCACCAGGCCATCCCAAATGGCGTTGACCACTTCCGCCCCCAGGTTCTCAAACAGGCCCCCCATGGCGCTGCCCAGGCCGCCCACCAGCCCGCCTAACCAGTCAAACATACGCCGCCCCCCTTACATTGCCTGGCCAGACATTTCCAAGGTTTCATCCTGATACATGGAAATGTAGCCGCCCAGCGCTTCCGCAAGCTGCTTATACTCATACGGCCCCGGACTGTAGTTGTACCACCTGGGCGGGCCATAATCGTCACGAATATACGCCGTCACTGCGGAAGGCGCATTGTTGAAAATCTCACGAAAACGGAATGTCTGAACGTCAACCTCGCCCTCTGTGTGGTTAATGATCCGCAGGCGGACAGCGTCATAGTTCCCGGAAACCCCGGTGGTAACAAAGCTGGCCTTGACACGCAGGTTCTGGTCGATTTTGGCGAGCATGGTCCTGCCGGTGTATTTCCGGTCATAGAGGTCCTGGCAGTTTTCAAAAATCTTGCGGAATTCCTGCTCATATAAATTCATAGGCACCTCCGCTAAATCCCCACCACGCCCCAAATGTAGAGGGGGGCGGTCAGGGTAAAGACAAGGCAGGCGAACAGGATGGCAGGCCCGGCAAACTCAAATTGTCCATGTTTTCTGTACTCAAAATAGCTTGTCCCCACTTTGACGAAAAACAAAATAGCCAAAATCATGTCGATAACGGGGAACACCACATTGTTCACCACCGTCTTGATCTGCCCCCTGGCGGTCGTCCAGGTGGACTGCACGGCCCCGGCCACATCGCCGGTAGCAGCCGCAGGGAGGGCGAACAAGGAACAGAAAACCACGAACACGCACAGCAGGCACAATAATCTTTTTACCTTCATCTTGATTCCTCCATAAATGTAAGAAAAGCGCCCTGGCTTTTTACCAAGACGCTTTCCCTCAAAACTCAACTTTTCTTCTTTTTTCTCAGCTTAAACTCACTTTTTGCGGCCAAAAAACACAGCCAGCCCAGCGCCCAGCAGGCTCAGGCCCAGAGCGGCCAGCACGGCAATCCAGCCGAAATCACCTGTATTAGGCACCGTGGTAGTCGTGGTGGTTCCGGTGGGCTTGTCCTTCATGACCAGCTCCAGCGTAGTGGTGTCCTCCTTGACCGTGAACCTGATGTCCTCAGCCTTGGCGTAGCCCTGGGGAGCGGCTTCTTCATGGAGAACATAATCCCCTACGGGCAGCAGGGCAATCACATGGGCTTTTTCGTCAGATGCCCATTCCTCGACCACTTTGCCGTCCTTATCGAGGATTTGCAGCTTGGCCCCGGCCAGCGGCTTGCCCGTATCCGCGTCCACCTTGGTGATGCTGATCTTGCCTTTTTCATTTATAATGTCGCTGAGCCGCACCTCATCCGCATCCATCTCTACAGGGATGGCATCCTTCAGCAGCACATAACCGGGCAGGGACTCCAGCTCCACCAGCAGGTACTTCCCGTAAGGCATGTTAGCAAAGATGAAGCTGCCGTCGTGGGAGGTCTGTGCGGTGGCGATAGCGTCTTTCATGGTAGAGCGATTCAAACACTACCACAGATTTCCCGGCCAGCCCGGAAGCGTCGAAGGTGAAGGGGATGTCGATGGAGCCTTCCGACTTAGGAGCGGTAAAGGTGGCCTCGGCGGTGACTTCCTTCCCATCCACCAGCAGCTTTTCGTTGGTGGATTTATCCATCAAAACGCCCTTGATATTGTACTCTTTGCCGGGGGTCAAGCCAATGTATGTTACCTTGTCGATGATGGTGACTTTGCCCAAGGGGTCTGCGGTTTTCTCCCCGTCCACGGTGGCGGTGGTGCCGATTTTCGGGCTGCGGAAGATGACGGTCTGGCCCTCGTCCTCGATATCGGCATGGGAAGCGATTTCCACGCCGTCCTGATAGAGCGTCTCGAACACCACCACGGCCTTGCCTGCCAGGGCGCTGGCGTTGAAGGTGTATTCCAAATCAACCGTACCCGATTCAGATTTCGGCGTGAAATCCTTCTCTGCCGTCACCTGCTGCCCGTCAATTTCCAGCGGTTCCCCTGTAGATTTGTCCATAAGAATACCGGAAATTTTATAGGTTTTGCCGACGGTCAAACCAGAATAAGCAACCGTATCCACCAGCGTAACCTCGCCCAGCGGGTCAGCCACTTTCTCGCCGCCGACTGTAGCGGTGGTGCCAATCTCGGGCTTGCCCTCAAACTTATCATCAATCGTACCCAACTCGATCACCGTGCTGTCGCGGGTGATGGAAATGTCGGGGACCGTCACCAGCTCGTACCCCTCGTTGCCGGGGCAGCGCAGTTCCTCCAGGCGATAATGGTCGAAGGGCAGAGCGCAAAGCCCGTCTTTATGTATACAGCGTCCTCCGGCGCAAATGTGCGCCTGCCCCTCTTTCGGAGGGGTACTTTTTATTATAGCTGTGC
>NZ_QWLE01000053.1:0-18292 GCF_009917365.1 Neglectibacter sp. X4
TCAGCCATATATCCGAGGGGACAATCCCCTCATGGGGCGCAAGCACCAGCATTTGGTCTTTCAGGCTTTGGGCCTTGTCCGGCTTCACATCCCGGCCTTGATAGAGATAGCACCCGTTCATACCCGTAAAGTCGGCGGCGTCATTGACAAGCACCGTCCCCTGGCTCTTGAAAAACTCGTACACATCCAAGTCCGCCTGCACATAGACAGGGTTGCGTAACATCTGCGCCAGCGTGGGGCGTATCAGTTCCCGGCCATTAAATAAAATGCCCTGTTCCGCAAAGTACCGGGTAATGTCCCCATAGGAGGTTGTCGGCTCGGCGTACATCTCAAACATCAGTCGCACATTGGCCGCTTCCTCCGGGTTTACCACCAGCCGCTTTGTGTTGATACCGTCCATCTTGATTGGCTCCGTATGGAAGCCGTAGGGGGCTTTCCCGCCCGTCTTGAAGCCCCGCTGACTGCGGGAATAGTAAGCGTCCGTCACCCGCTTCTGTATCAAGACTGGAAAGACGGGGAAATCACCCAGCAGGAATACCGGGAAATGAAAGCCGATTATGAACGGCAGGCCGCTGGGCTCTCGGATTTGCTGGCCCGGCTGACGGCTGAACGGAAAGAGCTCTCAAACGGCGTTGACCAGCAGCATCCCGCGCTGGTAGCTTTTGCAAAATATCAGAACATCGAAAAGCTGACCCGCGAAATTCTGATTGAGCTGGTAGACCATATCAAGGTTTACGAAAACGGCAATATCAGCGTTCACTTTAAGTTTGCGGACGAGTTCCGCCGGATTGCCGAGTATATTGAAATCAACACCACTGACACCGCCGAGGCGGGCTGATACCCGCCAAAGCATAAAATCCTTTTGACAGTGTGTTTTCCTAATAAAACGCAATCTTATGCCTGCTGAGAACAAAAAATGGAGACGAGGTCACGAAACATGACGGGGTCTCGGGCATTTACTATGATTAAGCGATCTAACGGCTTGTTAGGTCATACACAGGGCATCCATTTTCATGGACGCCCTGTGATTGTAGCGTACACCTCCTGTATTATAAATGGGGGGTGTTTTACCACCCCTTTATAATGCAGGGGGTGCAATTTGTGTACCACCCTTTTGGATGTGGGTGGTGCAATCCACACCGCTAGATGGTCTATAAAATGTCGAGTACCTTACTAAAAATAGCCCTAACTTTGGGTGAGGATATAGCACCATGGTGGGCGCAAATCACAGGGGATCCCTAATGCAGGGAGCCCTTGTAAAAGGATGTCGGTCTGAACTACACCCTTTATGATCTCTTAGTAGGGTGTCCACTTTGTGGACACCCTAGCCGGTATTGGAGGTTAGGTACTCTACAAAATAGGGAGTACCTCCGGGCTTTTAGAAACCGTTTAAGTGTCCTGATTTTTTTGAGTGATAATAAAAATAAGCGCCGACATTTTGAAAAACTCTCACCCGGACAAAACGCCCTGAAAACCTAGTGTTTTCTAAGCGCCGACACGGTTTCTTAGCCCCGACAGATTTTGTCGGGGCTGTTTTCGCTTAAAAACAAAAAATAAGCCCTTTAAGCGGCGTTTGTATGCGTTCGCTTAAAGGGCTGTTGTTATTTTCTTAAAAGCCGCTTAAAAAGCCGCTTAAACCGCTCCAATGCTGGGTTTGTGCGGTTCCTTAAAAGGTTTCTTGTGTGTCCTTAAATGCGCCTAAAAGGTAAATTTGAGCGATTGGCAGGTTTGTGCCGTGCAGGCCGTTTTTGGGCCGAAAACGGGCAAAAAAATTTTGCAATCCCATTTTGCGAGATTGTAAAATTTTAGCTTCCATTCAAGCAGTTTCCCGCGAAAAAACCTAGTATTTAAGCCGTTTCCCGGAGTTTTCCACATTTTTTCATGTTGAAAAGTAGGGCCGTCCTGGATTTCTCACTCTTCATAAAAACTTACACCTGCCCTTGAAGAATACAAGGGAGTATGCCCGTAAATCAAGGCTTTTTTGAGATAATCCACCATTTTGAATGAAAAATGCCGGAACGATTGACAGAGCAGGGCGGGCCTGCTATACTGAACCGGAAGCTTTATAGCGAAAGGGGATGGGGGAGTGCTTTCCAGATTGCGGAACGATCCGTTCTATAAACAAATATGCAAGCTGATGATACCCATCATGCTGCAAAATCTTTTAAACGCCGCTGTGAACTCTGTGGACGTGGTAATGCTCAACTTTGTGGGGGAGTCTGCCATTGCGGCAGTATCGCTGGCGTCCCAGTATGCAAATGTGCTGTTCATGGTGTTTTATGGCCTGGGCACTGGAGCCACTATGCTCTGCGCCCAATACTTCGGCAAAGGGGACATACGGGCTGTGGAGACAGTGCAGGGCATTGCCCTGCGGTTTTCCATGGGCTTTGCGGCTCTGTTTGCCCTAGTCGCAGTGGCGGTGCCGGAATTTATGATGGGTATCTTCACAAATGACCCGGAGCTTATCCGCCTGGGCGCAGGTTACCTGCGCATCCTCAGCGTCAGCTATCTGTGCTGGGGCATCATCGAGGTATACCTTTCTGTCCTGCGCAGCGTGGGGCGGGTGGCCATTGGTACAATACTGAACACAGTGGCAGTAGGCCTTAATGTGATTTTAAATGCTGTGTTCATTTTCGGGCTTTTTGGCGCGCCCCGGCTGGGAGTTATCGGCGTGGCCATTGCCACCTCTGCTTCCCGTGTGGTAGAGCTGGCGCTGTGCTTTGTGGTGTCCCGCCGCAGCCAGAACATAAAGCTGAAATTTTCTACCCTCTTTGTGCGTAACAAATTGCTTATGGCGGATTTTGTCCGGCTCTCCCTGCCTGCCCTATTAAATGACGTGGTATGGGGCGTGGGCTTTTCCATGTATTCGGTTATCCTGGGCCATCTCAGCGCCGAGGCTGTGGCGGCAAACTCTTTTGCCAACGTGGTGCGCAACTTCGGCTCTGTGCTGTGTTTCGGGCAGGCCAACGCCGGAGGCATCCTCTTAGGACAAATGATAGGGGAAAACAGGCTGGAGGAGGCAAAGAAGGGGGCGAAAAAGGTGCTGGGTCTCACCATTATAGGCGGCGTGCTGGGAGGGCTTGTCATCCTGGGCATCCGTCCTCTGGTGCTGCAGTATGCCGACCTTTCCGCCACAGCCATGGGATATTTAAGCGTTATGCTGCTGATAAATTCCTATTACATCATTGGCGGCGCGGTCAACACCACCCTTATTGCCGGGGTGTTCCGGGCCGGAGGAGACAGCCGCTTTGGACTCATCTGCGATATACTGGACATGTGGGTATATGCGGTGCCGTTAGGTTTCCTGGCAGCCTTTGTGCTGGAGCTGCCAGTTGTGTGGGTCTATTTCCTTTTGTGTACAGACGAATTTGTTAAATGGCCTTGGGTTATCAAGCACTACCGCAGTGGCAAATGGCTGAAAAATATCACCCGGGAAGGGCTGTTTGAAGCGCCTGCTTCCGGGGGAGACGCCCCATGATATATCTCGCCCGGGTGCCGGAGGTTCCGGCAGGGCAGAAAGCATTCCTGCACAAGGCTGCCTGGGCTTTGCTGGGCCTAGCCCTGGGGAAGAAGGCCTCCCGGCTTGCAGATTCCCTGCGCTTTGGGCCTCATGGAAAGCCTTATTTGGAAAACGGCCCCCATTTCAGCCTTTCCCACACAAAGGGCCTTGTGCTGTGCGCAGTGGAGGAGTGGAACACTGGCGCAGACGGGGAATACCTGCGCAGCTTTTCTCCCAGGCTGCGGGAGCGGGTGTTCACCCCAGAGGAGCGTGAGGCGGCCCTGTCCTCCTCCAGCCCTGACAGGGCTTTCACTACCTTGTGGACATTAAAGGAAAGCTATATGAAGCTTACAGGCCTGGGCCTTGCCCAAGGGGCAGAAACCCTCCGCTTCCGCTTGGAGAGAGGCCAGCCCTTTTTGGAGGGAAGCGAAGCCTTTTTCCACACGGCTGTGTGGGAGGGATATTCCATCTCCCAGTGCGGGGAGCAGCCTTTTGCAATGGAGATCTGCCCGGTAGATTTTCATCTCCTCAACCTGAGAGAGGATCCACAGTAGAAAATCAGTAAAGAGAATAGCATAGAAGCCGTTGTCCTCTCATATCAATGTCACAGGATTACAGTCAGCGGGCCAAAAGGCCGCAAGAGCCTTGGCCCGGGTGACATACCTGCCCGGAGAAGCTGAAGCCATTCGGTTTCCCCGACTATAAACAGAGAGGAACGGTGCAAAATGGTGGTATCCCTGAAAGCAAACAAAAAGCGGGTTATAGCCTTTCTGGTGCTGGCTGCGGTAGTGGTGGGGGCGTGTATATTCCTGCGTATGGAGAAAGAGCAGGAGCCTCAGCAGCCCCAGGAAATCGTGGGGGAGACAAACGAGGAGCGCGTCGCCTTCCTCCAGTCCTTTGGCTGGGAGGTGGAGGCTCAGGCTGCGGAAACCCGGGAGGTCATGATCCCCGCCGAGTTTAACGATGTGTACACAGCATACAATGCCATGCAGCAGGCCCAGGGCTTTGATTTGCTACCCTATGCCGGGCAGGTATGCACACAGTATAAATACCGGATTACAAATTACCCGGAAAAAACCGAGGTGTTCGCCACCCTCTTGGTATACGGCCGCATTGTCATTGGCGGCGACGTAGCCTGTGCAGAGGTAGATGGCTTCATGCATGGCTTTGCACCGGACAGCGCCCGCTATGGAGAGACTGCCGTAAACAACACTGGCAGCAGGCAGAATGAAGCTTCTGCAAGCAGCGCCCCGGCTGTGGAAAGCGCTCCGGCAGAGAGCGCTCCTGCGGCAGACCAGGGGGCCGCCTCTGCCGTAGAGCCTGTGCAGGAAAGTGGGGTAGAGTCCACCGGGGGAGAGCTTCTGCCGGAGGAGGCCTATCCCACAGACTGAACCGATAATCCATAAAACTGGAGTGTGCGCATAAATTCAAAGGGCAGGGTTGGGGCAGCGGCCCCAGCCTTTGCCTGTTTTCCGGGCAGAACTGCATGTAATTTTTAAGGAGGCACCACTATGCCGGAGCGTCTTGATAAATTCCTCACATCCCAGAACGTATGCAGCCGGAAGGAGGCCGGAAAGCTGGTGCGGGCCGGGCTGGTACAGATTAACGGGGTGCAGGCCCAAAGCCCTGCCCAGAAGCTGGAACCAGGCAGGGACAGGGTAACGGCAGAGGGGCAGGAAATTTTATACAGGCAGTATTTATATATCATGATGCATAAGCCTGCCGGGGTGCTTTCCGCCACAGAGGACAGGCAGGCCCCCACAGTGCTGGATCTCCTGCCCCCGGCCCTTTCCCGGCGGGGCCTGTTCCCAGCGGGGCGGCTGGACAAAGACACCACCGGGCTGCTGATTATCACTGACGATGGAGACTTTGCCCACAGGATGCTGTCTCCCAAAAGCCATGTGTACAAGCTGTACCGGGCGCTGCTGGAAAGGCCCGTCTCCCCGGAGGACATCAATGCCTTTGCCGGCGGCATCTCCCAGGGTGGGACGGCTTTTGCCCCGGCAAAACTCTACACCCTGCCGGGGGAGGAGGCAAATGCCGCCTATGTGGAGATACGGGAGGGGAAGTTTCACCAGGTAAAGCGGATGTTCCAGGCGGTGGGAAACCAGGTGCTGGAACTTAAGCGGTTGAAAATCGGCAGGCTGCGCCTGGATCCTTCCCTGGAGCCTGGCCAGTGCAAGCTGCTGGAAGCTGCCGAAACAGCCGCCATCTTCCAGCGGGACATGGCTGGTTCGGCGGAGAACAGCCCCTCTCCAGGAGATGTTTAGCGGAATTGTCTAAATACCGGAAAAAAACTTTGGGCAAAACAAATCTATTCCCTTCTTACGATTTTTGCTATACTTATACAAAGGGTTGTGTGAGAATATAAAAAAATAATATATTTTCTTCCATCTGGTTATATCAGGCAATCCAACGATGAAATTTAGGAAAGGAGCGGTACAGCCTTTTCTGTGCGGAGCTTGTACTGCGGGGCGGTTTTTTATGGCAAGCGTAACCTTGAAAAATATCAAAAAGGTATACCCCGGCGGCGTTACGGCAGTGTCCGACTTTAATCTGGAAATAGCGGACAAGGAGTTTATCATCCTGGTAGGGCCTTCTGGCTGCGGCAAGTCCACTACCCTGCGGATGATAGCCGGCCTGGAGGAAATAACAGACGGGGAACTGTACATCGGGGACACTCTGGCAAACGGCGTAGCGCCCAAAGACAGGGATATTGCCATGGTGTTCCAGCGGTACGCGCTGTATCCCCACATGAACGTCTTTGAAAACATGGCCTTTGGCCTGAAGCTGCGCAAGCTTCCCAAGGAAGAAATCCGCAAGCGGGTGGAAGCCGCTGCTAAGCGCCTGGATATTTTCTACCTGCTGGATCGCAAGCCCAAGGAGCTTTCCGGCGGACAGCAGCAGCGTGTGGCCCTGGGCCGGGCTATTGTGCGGGATCCCCAGGTGTTCCTGCTGGACGAGCCTCTCTCCAACCTAGACGCCAAGCTGCGCACCCAGATGCGCACAGAAATTGCCAAGCTGCACAAAACCCTGGGCACCACCTTTATCTATGTCACCCATGACCAGACTGAGGCCATGACCATGGGCGATCGTATTGTGGTAATGAAGGATAGCCTTATCCAGCAGGTAGATACTCCTAAAAACCTCTATGAAAAGCCGGTAAACCAGTTTGTAGCCGGGTTTATGGGTTCTCCTCAGATGAACTTTATAGACGCGGTGCTGGGAAAATCCGGGGAAGGGTACACGTTGTCCTTTGGGGGCTGCGTGATGCCAATACCCGGGCATAAGGCGCAGGGGGCGGAGTTGGAGGCCCTTGCGGGCCAAACGGTAGTGCTGGGCATCCGTCCTGAGGACGTGCATGATGAGGAAAGCTTTCTCCAAAAGGCAGGGGGTGCCCATGTGGAATGCACAGTAGAGGTTGCGGAGCTGATGGGTGCGGAAACTTACCTGTATCTTACCTGCGAAGGCGGCAGCCTGACCGCCCGTGTGCCTTCCGACACCCCTGCAAAACCGGGGGACAAGCGCCCCGTTGCCTTTGATCTGGAGAAAATACATATCTTTAATAAAGAAACGGAAAACGCTGTTTTAAACTGACAGATTATACAGAGGGTAAACCGGGGGAGCCTTGCCGCTCTTCCCGGTTTTTTGCGTCATGAGTCCATTTTGTCCCAGCTTTAGAACTTTCAGGCCTTTTTGGGAGAGGGAAAATAGCGGCATATATAAACTTTATTGGAAATAGCCAAAGTTTTTTTCAAAAAAAGGTTGAATTTTCCCAAAAGATTCTGTAAAATGAGACTAGGTAATTTTTATGCTTGCAAAAAGGAAAAATGGCGGGCAGGCACCTGCCGTTTGCGAAAGGGGAAGAGCCATGTCTAACAGATTGTTTCAGGGAATTATCCACCAGATGAGGGATACCATCGACCGCACTATCGGCGTAGTTGATGAAGCTTCCGTAATTATTGCGTGCAGCGACCTTGGAAGGATAGGCGAGGCAAATGAGGAGGTCACCACGGAGGCTTTAACCTCTTCCGATGTTTTCCAGACCGCCGACAGCACCTTCAAGTCCTTTGGCAGCCGCCCCCACCCGGAGTATGCCGTCTTTGTGGACGGGGTTGATCCGGAGGCCAGGAAATATGTGAAGCTGCTGGCAGTGTCCCTCAACAGCATCAAGCAGTATTATGACGAGAAGTATGACCGGGGGAACTTTATCAAGAACGTGATTCTGGACAACATCCTGCCCGGGGATATTTACCTCAAAAGCCATGAGCTGCACTTTGACTCCGATGTGAGCCGGGTGTGCATGCTTATCAAAATCACCGATAAGAACGATGTTTCCGCTTACGAGGTGCTGCAAAACCTGTTCCCAGATAAGAACAAAGACTTTATTATCAATATCAACGAAACAGATATTGCCCTTGTAAAGGAAATCAAGCCCAATATCGACTCCCACGACATTGACAAGCTGGCAGGATCTATTGTAGATACCCTTTCCAGTGAGTTCTACACCCATTGCATGGTAGGCATCGGCACAGTGGTGGACAGCATCAAGGATCTGGCCCGTTCCTTCAAGGAAGCCCAGGTGGCCCTGGAGGTGGGGAAGGTGTTTGACACAGAAACCACTATTGTCAGCTATAATAACCTGGGCATTGCCCGGCTTATCTATCAGCTTCCCACCACCCTCTGCGACATGTTCCTCAAAGAGGTGTTCAAGCGCGGCTCCATCGACTCCCTGGATCACGAAACCCTTTTTACCATCCAGCGTTTCTTTGAAAACAACCTGAACGTGTCCGAAACCTCCCGGAAGCTGTTTGTACACCGGAACACTCTGGTGTATCGCTTGGAGAAGATCAAGAAGATCACCGGGCTGGATTTGCGCGAATTTGAGGATGCCATCGTGTTCAAGGTGGCTTTGATGGTGAAAAAATACCTGTCGAACAATCCGGTAAAATTCTGAGAAAAGTGGTAAAACTGCCGCAAATTGTAATTTATTTGTAATATATGTTACAAACTTATTACAAATTATTCTTATAAAGAATTAAAAAACGTGCGCCCATTGGTATAATACATCTATGCCGGTGGGTGCTGTTGCGTATGCCGCGGTACAGGCTCTGCCTGCACCCACGGGGAAAGGGACGGTCTTGCAGCATGATTGAATTTCGCAATGTATCCAAAGTGTATAACAACGGCACAGAGGCCCTGCATAATATCAACCTGAAAGTGGAAAAGGGGGAGTTCGTGTTCATTGTCGGATCCTCCGGCGCTGGCAAAAGCACCTTCTTAAAGCTGATTATGTGCGAGGAGCGGCCCAATTCCGGCCAGATTATCGTGGACGGCACAGACGTGTCCCGCATCCGCAAGCGGAAAATCCCCTACATACGCAGGAAAATGGGCATTGTGTTCCAGGATTTCCGGCTCATAGACCATATGACTGTGTATGACAACGTAGCCTTTGCCATGCGGGTGGTGGGAGCGTCTCCCCGCACCATCCGCAAGCGCGTACCCTATATCCTCAGCCTGGTGGGCCTGCAGCACAAGGCAAAGCACTATCCCACAGAGCTTTCCGGCGGCGAGCGCCAGCGCGTAGGCTTGGCCCGGGCGCTGGTGAACAACCCCTCCATGATTGTGGCGGACGAGCCTACCGGTAACATCGACCCGGCCCTGTCCTTTGAAATCGTAGATCTGTTAAGCGAGATAAACCGCCGGGGCACCACTGTGCTGATGGTTACCCATGAGCACTCCCTGGTGAAGCATTTCCACAAGCGCATCATCCAGATCCACAGCGGCGAAATTGTGGCGGACACCGCCGCCATGCAGGCGCCGGCCCCCCGGCAGGAGCTGCCCCCGGAAACCGCCGGGGATGACGAATACGCCGAATATGACAACAGCGAGCCTTACGAGCCGGAGGAACAGACGGTAAACGAGGCCCTGGGGGACATGCCCCAGCCCTACGCGGAGCATGATTACGCTGGCCGCTATGAGCCAGAGGAGCGCACAGTGGGGGAGGCCCTGGCTGCCGTTACGCCGGAAGCCTATGAGGACGATGACTATGACGTGTATGACGATTACGAGGACATCACAGAGGACTACCGCCCAGAGGGCGATGAAGACGAGGAGGAGTTCTGATGCACAGCCTTGGATATTTGCTTGCGGAAGGCCTTAAAAGCTTGTGGAAGAACAGGACCATGAGCATCGCCTCTATCGGCGTGCTGATTTCCTGCCTTTTAATGACAGGCATTGCGGGCCTGCTTTCCCTGAACCTCTCCGTAACCATGAAGTCTATTGAGGGGAACAACGTGATAACTGTGTTCCTGGATCAAAGCCTGCCTTCCCTGACAGCGGTGAAAATCGGCGAGGAGCTTAAACAGCTTGACAATATCGGGGAATGTACCTTTGTGCCCAAAGATGATGCCCTTGCCAATATTATGGCAGGCATGGAGGGGGAGAGCGATTCCCTGTTTTACGGGCTTCAGGGCCTGGAGAACCCCCTGCCCGACGCATACACCATCTCCCTGACGGATTTAAGCCAGTATGATGCCACCATTGCCGCCGTCCAGGCAGTGGAAGGGGTGGATCACGTCTCGGATTACCGGGATACGGCCACCAAACTGAGCAACCTGGACAGGCTGGTGCGGTACTGCAGCATTGGCATTGTCATTGTGCTGGGGGTGGTGTCCCTGTTCATCATCTCCAACACAGTAAAGGTGACCATGTTTTCCCGCAGGATGGAGATAAACATCATGAAATCTGTGGGGGCCACAAACGGCTTTGTGCGCATCCCCTTTATTATAGAAGGAATGGTAATCGGCATGTTTTCCGGGGCCATTTCCGCCACAGTGCTGTATTTTGCCTATGATAAAGCAGTAGGCGTGGTATATGGCATCGTGACGTTCCTTTCCATTGTGGACATCCATCCCTATGTGTGGATGCTGTATATTGCGTATATTGTGGTGGGCATGCTGTTTGGTATGATGGGCGGCGTGATATCCATCAGCAGATACTTGAAAAAGGAAGGAGAAAACGCCATTGTTTAAGAAAAACCTGGGGCATAGAGGCCCTTCGTCGCTGTGCAGATGTTTAGCGGCGTTTGTAAGCCTTGTGCTGCTGTGCTGCGGCGGGCCTATGGCTCTTGCCGCCGATTCCCTGGAGGAGCTGCGGGAAAAGCAGGAGAGGCTGGAAGTCCAGAAGGAGATAAACGATCAAAGGCTGGAAGAGCTGGAAAAGACAGCGGAGGAGAAGGCTATCTACCGGGACGAGCTGAACCAGCGGATAGAATCTGTGCAGAAGGAGATTGACGGCCTGCGCACAGGCATCAATGAGTTAAATTGGGAGCTGGGGCAGTTGGAGGAGCGGATTGCCGGGAAGCAGGCCCAGATAGACAAGAGCATGGATCTGCTTAAAGCCCGCATCCGCGCCCTGTATGTTACCGGGGAGCCTTCCGCTGTGCAGGTTGTCCTGAACAGCCGCAGCCTGGTGGAGGTCACCCAAAAAACCCAGCTTTTGCGGGCGGTTACCCAGCGGGACAGGCAGTTGATTGAAAGGCTCAACGGGCAGATAAACGCTATTGAAGGGGACTTGGATAAAATCAATAGCGACAAGGAGCTGTTAGGCCAGCGGAAAAAGGCCCTGGAAGCAAAGAACACAGAGCTGCTGGAATTGTACCGGGAAGCCCAGGATCTGGCTGCAAACGCGGTAGACCAGCAGTGGGGCGTGGAATCCATCGCCGCCATGCTGGAGGGTCAGATGGAAGAAAACGAAGAAGCCATTGCCCAGTTGGAAGTGGAGATTTACGGCAGGCGGATTACCGGAGACTTTGTAGGGACAGGCACCTTTGTGTGGCCCATGCCCGGCTATACCTATCTCACCTGTAATTTTGGCGACGGAGGCCACCGCGGCATTGATATTGCCGGCGGCGATATTTATGGCAAGCCTGTTGTGGCGGCAGACGGGGGCACAGTGCTGTATGCCGGCTGGAATGACAGCTATGGCAATTGCGTCTTTATCGACCACGGCAACGGCTATGAAACCCGCTATGCCCATATGAGCGAACTGGCAGTGGAGACAGGGGAAGTGCTGGAGCAGAGCCAGGTTGTAGGCTATGCAGGCAGCACAGGCAATTCCACAGGGCCGCACCTGCATTTTGAGATTATCTATAACGGGGAGCTTCAAAATCCCATGGGCTTCTTCTAATCCCCGGAAAAGCCTTTTCATAAAGCCAGCCCTGCCCCCGGTTTGCCGGGGGTTTTGGTGGTTTTGGCGGAAACATTTTCCTGACAGAGGGGAGAGGCTCTAATTTATTCTTGCTGAATCTGGCAGGATATGGTATACTTAAATGCGCCCACAGCCCCTTTTATGGATGAGAAAGCCTGTTTCCAGAAAAACTGCGCCAGGATTTTCTCTTGGCTGTATGATTGGCCCTTTTTTCTGGCAGACTATCTCCATAAGGAGGTGCCTGTCAGCATGAAAAAAGAAACCGGCAAGAAAAGCCACACAAAAGCCATGAAGAATATGGACGAAGAACAGCAGGAACAGGAAGCGGAAGCTGTCTCTGCCCAGCAGAAGCAGATAAACGAGAGCGGTTCGGTAACAACCCATTGCCAAGGCCACACCATCCACTGCCTGACTGTCATCGGGCAGATAGAGGGGCACTATATTCTGCCCTCCCAGAACAAGACCACCAAGTACGAGCATGTTATCCCTCAGATTGTAGCTGTGGAGGAGGATCCGGAGATAGACGGCCTTTTAATGCTGCTCAATACGGTGGGCGGGGATGTAGAGGCGGGCCTGGCCCTGGCGGAGCTGGTGGCGGGTATGAAAAAGCCTACCGTCTCCCTGGTGCTGGGGGGCGGCCATTCTATCGGCGTGCCCCTGGCTGTGGCGGCAAAGCAGTCCTTCATTGCAGAGTCCGCTTCCATGACCATCCACCCTGTGCGCATGAACGGTCTGGTGCTGGGCATTCCCCAAACCCTGGAATATTTCCAGCGGATGCAGGATCGCATCACCAATTTCGTCACCCAGAACTCCAATATCAGCAAGGAGCGCTTCACCACCCTTGCCATGAACACCCAGGAGTTGGTGATGGATGTAGGCACAGTGCTGGACGGCCCTGACGCGGTGGATGAGGGCCTGATAGATTCCCTGGGTTCCCTTTCCGACGCTATGGACTGCCTTATTGCCATGATAGGCAGGGAAAAGAAGAAAAAGCATAAAACGGCGCAGGCGAAAAAGAAGGAGAAGTAAACGTCTCCCGGCGTTTACGCCGTTACATACCAGCATAATCCTGATAAACATAGAAAAAGGAGGCCGCCATGACCATTTTTGACGCTGCCCTGCAGGGCATTATCCAGGGGGCTACAGAGTTTTTGCCTGTGTCCAGCAGCGGGCACCTTTCCATCTCCCAGCACATGTTCGGCATAGAATTGCCGGGTATCCTTTTTGACATTATGCTTCACCTGGGAACGCTTCTGGCAGTGGTTTTCGTATACCGCCAGCTTGTGTGGCGGCTGATAAAGGAATTTGGTTCCTTGTGCAATGATGTGATACACCAGAAGTTCAAGTGGAGCGAAATGAACCGGGACAGGCGGCTCCTGATGATGCTCATCATTGGCCTGCTGCCCCTGTTCTTGCTGTTTTTGCCCATTCCCGGCACAGGCATGAAAGTGAAAGACTTTTCCGAAATGCTGGCTTCCGACAGTTCCATCCTGATGGAAGGGCTTTCCCTGCTGCTCACCAGTGCCCTGTTGTTTTTGGGTATCTTTGCAAACAGGCAGACCCGGCAGAAAATGGTAAAAAACCGGGAAGGGGAGATGGTGCCCTCTAAAGGCAGAAAAAAGCTGCACACCGCAGATGCCCTGATAATCGGCTTCACCCAGTGCATGGCGGCGGTGTTTCCGGGATTGTCCCGCTCCGGATCTACCCTGTCTGTGGGTCTGCTGCGGGGCGTCAGCCAGCAGGCCGCCCTGGATTATTCCTTTGTCCTGGGAATCCCCTCTATTGCAGCGGCGGCTTTGGTATCCTTGAAGGACATCGGATCAGCAGGGGAGAGCATTGGCGCAGCCCCGCTGATTGTGGGCATGGCAGTTTCCACTGTGGTGGGCTTTCTGGCTATCAAACTGCTGAAGTGGATCGTCACCACCAATAAAATGGAGATCTTCGCTTACTATACCCTGATTGCCGGGGGCATTGTCACGGTTTTAGGCATTATTGAACATATTATGGGGAAAAACCTGTTTACCGGGAAGCCGCTGTAGGGAGAAACCGGATAGTTCCGTGAGGAAATGGAGGGGGATTCATTTTGGCAGAGAAGAAAGGGGAGCCGGCACAGCGGAAAAGGCCGGCGGCGAAAAAGAGCGCGGCTCCTGCTAAAAAAAAGCCGGCAGGGGGAAGGGGCAAGGCAGCCCCGGCCCGGATGAACGCGGAGGCCATCCGCCAGCGCAATCAAATGCGGGCAGTGGTGATGTTCGCCTGCGCTATTTTCCTGGGGTGCCTGGTGCTGATTCCCGGGGATAACCTGTGGAAATGGGCGCATACAGCGGTTCTGGGCCTGTTTGGCAGTTGGGCCATGCTGTGGCCTGTGCTGATGATTTATATGGCCGTTGTCACCACCTTGGAAAAGCCCCGAGGCCCCATTACAGGCAAGGTGTGGCTCACAGTGGTGATTATCGTGCTGTTCTGCATGACAGGCTTTATCTTCGGCGGGATAAAGCTGGCGGAAGGCTTAAACTTTGGCGAGTACATAAGCGCCCTGTACACCCGTAACGACGGGGTGGGCGGCGGCGTTATCGGCGGGCTTCTGGGCCAGTTGCTCTTGGGAGCGGTCGGCTCCACAGGCGCGAAGATCATCGTGCTGCTCCTGTTGTTTGTGGCCCTGATGGTGCTTACAGGCACCACTCTTATCGGGCTGTTCCGCACTATAAAAAAACCGGTGGACGTGATGTCAGAAGGGCTGCAAAATGCCCGCCAGCGCCGGGAGGAGGAAAGGCTCATCCTGGAACAGGATCGCCACACCATAGACGTGCCCTTAGACCCGGTGGAGGTTTCTCCTGCTGTGGTGGCAGGGGATGTTTCAGCCCTGTTCCCCAAAGCGAAGCCCAAAAAGGAAAAGCCCCAGCGCAATGAAAAGCTGGACAAGCTTCAGGCTGTGTTTGGGATTGAGGAAGAAAAGCCTGCTGAAGGGCCTGTGCAAATACCGGAACCCCAGCCAGAGGCCCCGGAAACCCCTGCCATTGCCGAGAGCACCAGAGAGCTGGACGAGGCTTTAAAGGAGATTCAGGAAATGCCCCTGCCTGTGCCCGCCGCGGTGCCTGCGGATCCAAAGCCGCCTGTGCCTTTGGCAGAGATGGAGGATATTTCCTCCAGCCTGCAAATGGAAATGCCGGAAAAGGAGGAGCCTTCTGACAAGCAGGAGGAATTCCCCGGGGCCACGCCAGAGCAGCTTGCCCTCTATCAGGCAGCAGAGCAGATGCAGGATCCCGCTTCTTATTGCTTCCCTCCCGTAAGTATGCTGAAAGAAAGCCCCAAGGTAGATCCCAGCAAGGAAACCGAGGAGCTGCAGACCAACGGGAGCATTCTGGTAGACACCCTCAGCAGCTTTGGGGTGCAGGTGAAAATTCTGGACATCTGCCGGGGGCCTTCTGTCACCCGGTATGAGATACAGCCGGCAGCAGGGGTGAAAATCAGCAAAATCACCAATCTGGCTGATGACTTGGCCCTGAACCTGGCAGCCACCGGCGTGCGCATTGAAGCGCCCATTCCCGGCAAGGCGGCGGTGGGCATAGAGGTGCCCAACAAAACCCGGAACACTGTGTGTATGCGGGATCTGGTGCAGTCCAACGCCTTCCAGACCTCTAAGGGCAAGCTGAGCGCGGCCTTGGGCCGGGATATTGCCGGGCAGCCCGTCATTGCGGATTTGGCGAAAATGCCCCACTTGCTCATTGCGGGCACCACAGGCTCCGGCAAGTCTGTGTGCATCAATTCTATCATTATCAGCATCCTCTATAAAGCCAACCCCAGCGAGGTGCGCTTTCTGATGATAGATCCCAAGGCTGTGGAGCTAACCGAGTATAATGGCCTGCCTCACATGCTGGTTCCTGTGGTGACCGATGCCCACAAGGCCGCCGGCGCTTTGGGCTGGGCCGTTTCAGAGATGATGAAGCGCTATAAGCTGTTTTCAGAGACAGGGGTGCGCAACCTCTCCGGCTATAACGCCCTGGCGGAATCCCAGGGCTTCCAGGATGAAAACGGACAGCCCATGCCCGCCCTGCCTCAAATTGTAATTATCATTGACGAGCTGGCGGATTTAATGATGGCTGCTCCCAAGGATGTGGAGGATTCTATCTGCCGTTTGGCCCAGTTGGCCCGGGCCGCCGGCATGCATCTGGTAGTGGCAACCCAGCGCCCCTCTGTGGATGTGGTGACAGGCCTTATCAAGGCCAACATTCCCAGCCGCATTGCCCTCACCGTATCCAGCCCTGTGGATTCCCGCACCATTTTAGACTCTGTAGGCGCGGAAAAGCTGCTGGGCCGGGGGGATATGCTCTTTGCGCCTGTAGGGGTGAATAAGCCTGTGCGCGTGCAGGGCTGTTTCCTGGCAGACGAGGAGATATCCTCCATTGTGGAATTTGTGAAAAAGACCAGGGAAATAGAGTATGACGAAAGCGTGCTGGAGGAGATAGAGCGCAACGCTGCCAGCGAAGGCGGCCATGATGATGGCCTGGAAGGCGGGGGAGAGGGGCACGATCCCATGCTGGAGGAGGCAGTCAAATGCGTGGTCGAGGCAGGACAGGCTTCCACCTCCCTTTTACAGCGCCGTCTGCGGCTGGGGTATGCCCGGGCCGGGCGTATTATTGATGAAATGGAGCAGTTGGGCATTGTAGGACCTCATGAGGGATCCAAGCCGCGGCAGGTGCTGATGACTTATGCCCAGTGGATGGAGCGAAACATGCAAAGGTCTGATCCAGCCCCTCCGGCGGCAGATGGGCGGGCATAAGCCGGAAGGCCGGGCGCTTTTGTGCATCCGCCTGGGCCTGGTTTTAGGCGTGATGGTTGTCTTTTCCATCACGCCCCTGGGCGCAGGGCTTTTCAGCCGCCTTTTAACAGATTCCGGCTTCAACGCCCAGGCGGAAAATCTTGACGCTGCTTTTCTGCGCGTCCACGTGCTGGATGTGGGCAAGGCAGACGCTGTCCTTCTGGAAAGCCAGGGCTGTGCGGCTCTGCTGGACGCAGGCACCAGCGAAGACGGGGAAACTGTGGCAGATTATCTTCACCGGCAAGGCATTGAAAAGCTGGACTATGCCATCGTCTCCCACCCGGACAGCGACCATATAGGCGGCATGGCCCAGGTGCTGGCGGAAATTCCTGCGGCCTGCTTCCTGCGGGGGGAGTATTGGGAGGAACCGGGCCAGGAGGCGACAGATCTGCAAAAACTTCTTGCAGAAAGAGGCGTCCCGCAGCGGCTGCTGGCCCCGGGCGAAAGCTTTTCCCTGGGCTGTGCCAGCCTTACAGTGCTTGGCCCTTTAGAAGACTATAAAGACTCGAACAACAACTCCCTGGTGCTGAAGCTTGCCTGTTCTGACTTCACAGCCCTGTTCTGCGGAGATATGGAGAAAAAGGCGGAAAAGGACTTGCTTGCCTCTGGCGCAGACATTTCCGCCGACTTCCTGAAGGTAGCCCACCATGGCAGCCGCACCTCCACCACAGAGGATTTTGCCCAGGCGGTTTCCCCCAGGCTGGCAGTGGTGTCTGTAGGGGCGGATAACAATAACCTGCCACGGCAGGAGCCTTTAAGCGCTTTGGAAAAGGCGGGGGCCTATGTGCTGCGCACAGACCTGGATGGCAATTTACTTTTTTCCTATAACGGGGAGCGGATTTCCATCAGGAAAGATGCCTGAGAGACAGAAAAATGGTATAGAAAGGAACGAATACGGGGCATAGGCTTCGTATCGCAGGACGATTTTTATGAAACAGCTTATCATCGACCGCTATGAGGGAAAATATGCTATCTGTGAAGATGGGGAGCAGAAATATTTTGCCATCGAGCTTTCCGAGCTGCCGGAAGGAGCAAAGCCTGGCTGTGTGCTGGAAATTACCGATAACGGGGAGCTTTCCCTGAACCTGGAAGAAACCCAGCGCCGCCGCCAGCGGATTCTGGAAAAACAGCGCAGAGCCTTTGGCGGGTAAACTGCTAAGAAAAGAGCACCTGAGAGATCGGAGTCCCCGGTTTCTCAGGTGCTTTTTTCTCTGTGCCTTTGCAGGCACCTTTCCTGTTTCAGGGCATATACTGAAAGTGGCCCCTACTTCTGACGGGAATTCGGGGCACATTGAATTTAGGAGGTTTTTTCAGGCGTGAATATGAATCGGTATTCAGGCTTCCAGGCCTCTGACGGGCTGGATGGACGTTGTGGCTGCGGCGGTTGTCCGCCGAATGGCTGCCCTCCTGCTCCGCCGCCCTGTTGTCCTCCGCCCCCGTGGCCGCCTTGTCCCACTGGCGGCACAGGCATCACCGGCCCAACAGGTGCTACTGGCCCCACCGGGCCTACAGGCCCTACGGGAGCTACTGGCCTGCGAGGGCCAACAGGCCCTACAGGGGCAAATGGCATCACCGGGCCAACGGGGCCTACTGGTGCAAACGGGATTACCGGGCCAACCGGGCCTCGGGGCAGTACGGGGGCTGACGGCGCAACGGGTGTTACCGGGCCAGTCGGCCCTACGGGAGCCACAGGCTCAGACGGAATCCCTGGCCCCACAGGCCCGGTAGGGCCAACAGGCGCTGCGGGTGCCACCGGGCCAGTCGGC